>JASFIG010000379.1:0-4848 GCA_050122795.1 Desulfobacterales bacterium | reverse complement strand
AAGGGAACATTCAATGGCCGTTAAAATTTTTATCAGGCGCAGAATTCCTGAAGACCGGACCCATGACTTGTTACCACTTTTCAGGCGCTTGCGTAATCTAGCAACCAACCAATCCGGGTATATTTCCGGTGAAACGCTCAAAAACCTGGATGATCCCAGTGATTATCTGGTCATCAGCACCTGGCAATCTATTGACAACTGGCGGGAGTGGCTGGTTTCCCGGGAGCGCATGGAAATTCAAAATGAGATTGATGCCAGGCTGACCGAAGCGTCCGTTTATGAAATTTATCAATATGGATAACTGAGACAATGACCCTAAACCCTTAAAGCGGAAGACAGATGGTTATTTCAACCCATGCCATGATAGCATACGACCAGCAACAACTTCCGATGCTGCCCGGGAGGTCGGAGAATCCACTGGTGTTTTCAGAGGCTACGGTTGAGCGCCATCACCGCTTTCAGCGACCACCAAGGGCCCAAATAACCGCTGCCGACCCTGGGGATATTGACTGCAATCGATATGATAGCAACCAATGTTGGCAATACGCCGATGACTATCAGATTGGCGGACGGTTAGATGTGTATGCCTAACGCTGCCTGACGGTGTTCATCTCTCCTTAGGACGATTCCTCGTAAATTTACCTGTCATATAAACGATTTACTGTATTTTAAACTGATATGACCGCTTTCTAATGAACCATCAGCGGCAGGAGACATCAATTATGTCGAAACAAACATTTGATCAAGCGCTTAAGATCGGTCGTCCACCGAATGTCGTAGAGCTTTTTCCGAATTCAAAAGCCCTGATCGTCAGCGGCAAATTTATCGATCGTGCGATGCTGGCCAGGGGCAAATCCATTGCCATGGCAGCCAATGGCAGAAACAGTTTTGTGATCCGCGGTGCCTTGCGCGCCGCTCAAAAAGCCAATGCAGCTATCATCATCGAAATTGCCAAATCCGAGGGCGGCGCCAATGCCTATTGTGCCGTCAATTACTGGAATATTGCACGCATCGTTGACGCTGCCTGCAATGAGTTGGGTATCACCATACCGGTGGCGATCCATGCCGATCATTATGGCATTAAAAACGAAGAAGATATTGCGGCTGCCAAAATAGAGATCCCGACCCTCTTCGAAGCCGGTATGACCTCGATTGCCATTGATGCATCTCACATGGCAGATGACAAGAATTTACTGGCCAGCATTGCACTCAATGATGTCGTGCCGAAATGGGCAGGCCTTGAAACCGAAGTCGGCGAAATCAAGGGAAAAGAAGGGCTTTCCACGGTGGAAGAAGCCCTGTTTTTAATCCAGGGCCTAAACGCCCATGACATTTTTCCCGACTGGATCGCATTGAACAATGGCACGACCCACGGCATTGAGGCCAGCGGTCAGGGCATTCAGGTCGATCTGACTGCTCGCATTCATGAAGCCTTAACCCCATATCACATTTCCGGGGCGCAACACGGTACTTCAGGCAACAATTCGGATCGATTGCGCCAAATTGCAGACCGCACCCGAACCACCAAAGCAAATGTGGCGACAGCGCTACAGATGATTTCGTGGGGCCTGGAGGTCAATGATTATGGCAATGCCATTCTGGATGCTGAAGGTAATTTTCAAAAGATAAAAGATGCCGGTGTGACCGAGACGCTGTGGTCTGAAATGCAGGCCTATGCAGAAGCCCAGGGCTACAAGGGCGGCAATTTTAAAAAACTAAATCTGCCGTTTGAAAACAAGCTGCTCGGTCAGCCAAAGGCGACGCGCGAACGCATGATACAGCGCGTCGAGGATTTTGCCTACAACATGATCGTCAATGTCTTCAATGCTGAAAATACGGCACCAATGGCCATTGAAGCCATTCTCGATACCGGCTCTTACGACTGTGGGCCGAAAGCAAACCGCATCGAAGATCCCCAAACCTGGACACCCGAGCACATCACAGAGCGCGCTGCTCAAATTGACAGCGACAAAGGGCCCGCCGGCGATTTTGACGATTAGCGCAGAGGGTTGCCGGCGACATCACGTTCGTCCGACCGCCGGCAGCCGCTGCGGAGCGCTTTGTCCTGCGTGCTAAATTCAATCGAATCCGTTGGATTTGTGCGGATGAGCGCCTGGCGGATACCGATCTTTTTTTTCAATATTCTAAATGAATACAATATCTTGTAAAAATTTTTGTTGTCGTCGACTATTTTCCCCTAAAGTTAATAAACAGCAAGCCGATAAAGAAGACAGGGGGAAATTACGATATGCTGGTATCCAGTTATCAGATCCATAATGTGTTAAGTGCCTACAGCAAGCAGCTCAGCCAGGACCGATCCCCGCAGAAGCAAGAGGTCGGATCTAAAAAGCAACTGTCCGATCAAATTCAGCTGTCGACCGAGGGCAAACGACGCGCTACGATCGAAAAAGTCGCCAAGGACATACTGAGTAAGATTTCCGGATATGGTGCCAACGGTCAAATCAAAAACAATGAGCAATTGATCCCTGGAGGTCATGAGCAAATTACGATTGAATCCGATAACAAAAAGGAAACAGCGTTTGTGTTTAACGTTATCGATGATCTCAACCAAAAAACAACGACCGCGCTATCCGTCAAAGATACGAACTTTCTGATCAACAGGGTTGAGCAGCTTGTAAAAGACGCGGTCGAGAATGATGCTGCCAATTAACACCGCGCAGCCTGAACATATGAGTCAGGAGGGCTCATTCAAACAAAAGGAGGACACCATGCTGGATGCTATTGGAGACGCCGCCATGCAGCAAACGGTGCGCGCAAACTATGACAGTGAGATGCATGACCAGGAGCTCGCTGTTAAAAAGAGTGATGAACTTAGAAAGAAAAGGCCCGTTGAAAAAACGGAAAACAGTGCGAAATCCGAACAGAATCTAAAACAGGAAGAGGAAACCCGAAGAAAAAACGCTTTTGAAGACGGCCACATTATCGTTGAGGAATATAACGAAAACGGGGAAATCGTTCGAAAAACGCCCCCGGGCTATGTGCTGTCCAATGAAATGGCATAATGCAGCATTAGGAGTCTTTTCATAAGGTAAAAGGGTCATCCCGTCAGTCGTCAGACGGTATCTGATGCCCGTCTACCGAAAAGCTGCACGCCTACGAGTACCGTATCCACCGCCTACCGATACTTTTCTGCCCTGTCGCTGCGAGTCATATGCTACCAGGTCTTGCGAATTTTAACGCCACTTTCTGCCAGATATGACTTGATCTCGGTTATGGTATACGTGCCATAATGAACCATGGAGGCAATCAGGGCGGCGTCGGCCCTGGCAAGTGTTAACACATCCCGCAAATGCTCGGGGGTGCCGGCACCCCCGGATGCAATAACCGGAATGTCGACATTATCAGAAATCAACGTCGTCAAATTTAATTCGTAGCCTGCTTTGGTGCCATCGGCATCAATGGAATTCAGGCAGATCTCCCCTGCCCCCAGTTTTTGGGCTTTAATCGCCCATTCTAAGGCATCCATTTTCATGGGCGTCCGGCCACCGTTGATAAAAATTTCGTAGCCCGATGGGATGTGTTTGCTTTTTCCGACACATTTTGCATCCATGCCCAGCACGATGCATTGATTGCCGAATGCTTTGGCCCCCTGCGCGATGATCGCCGGATTTTTAACCGCCGCACTGTTAACACTGACTTTTTCGGCACCGGCCAAAAGTACATTTCGCATATCGGCTACATTTCGGATGCCGCCTCCTACAGAAAAGGGGATAAATATGGTCTCTGCCACCTGCCGCACAACATCCAGCATGATATCGCGTTTCTCGTGTGAGGCCGTGATGTCATAAAATACAATTTCGTCGGCTCCGGCTTCGTAGTAGAGCCGGGCCATATCGACCGGATCGCCGATATCAACATTATCTTTGAACTTGATGCCCTTGGTGGTCTTGCCCTCACGCACATCCAGACACGGTATGATTCGCTTGCTCAACATCTTGCATTCACTCTTCTATAGAATTCGATGCCATTTACAAATCAATCGGTTTTCAAAACTTATGGGTGCTTGTCCTCAATTGGAATAATGGAAGAATGGAAGAATGGAATACTGGAATAGTGGGTATTTCAACAAACAAAAAATGAATATACAATTTAGAATTCTCAATCCTATACGCATGCAATGCGTATTAAAAAATTATTCCATTATTCCAACATTCCATCATTCCTATAGGATGTAATTACATTCGCTTCTCATCGGCTATACGGATCTGAAAAAGCTAATTGGCACCTAAAGAACCGGTTCTATGGGTTCCATTTGCAGAAATTATCCAGTATCTTCAACCCCGGTGGGCCGCTTTTTTCGAGATGAAACTGCGTCGCGAATAAATTGTTCAACCCGACAATGGATGCAAATGTGATCCCGTAATTCGTAACGGCAATCACGCAATCCGGATTCTGCGGCTGCGGGTAATAGCTGTGCACAAAATAAAACTCATCCGATGAACGCACTCCGGATAACAGCGGGTGGGGTCGTTTGATATCCAGCCCGTTCCATCCCATATGCGGGATCTTCAGCTTGTGGCCGTCCTCGGAGAGATTGTTAGGCGAAAAACTGCGCACGGTCCCCTTTAAAATCCCCAGACAGGGGGTGTCGTTTTCTTCGCTGTGAGCAAGGATAATTTGCGAACCGATACATATGCCCAATACAGGCTTTCCGGCGGCCAGCGCTTCTTTAATCGTCCGGTCCAGACCATAGCGCTGCAGACTTTGCATCGCTGCTCCGGCAGCACCGACCCCTGGAAAAATAATGCGCTCGGCAGCTTCAATCTCAGCCTTTTCTTTGGTGACCCTGCATTCAATGCCCAGGTGCGAAACGGCACGCTGCACACT
>JASFIG010000378.1:0-4872 GCA_050122795.1 Desulfobacterales bacterium | reverse complement strand
TCCACATGCGCGGTGGCTATGGTGATCCCACGCTCTTTTTCCTCGGGCGCTTTGTCAATCTGATCAAACGGGATAAAATCCGCCAAGCCCTTCTTGCCCAAATGCTTGGTGATCGCCGCCGTCAGGGTCGTCTTACCATGATCTATGTGCCCTATGGTGCCCACATTTACATGCGGCTTGGTTCGCTCAAACTTCTCCTTCGACATCTTCTCATCCTCCCAATTAAAGATGAACAGGCAGCATGCATAGCATACTGTTTTAGCAATTCAGCGCTATGCAACCGGCCCATGGTGAGTTGGGTTTTTACCTACCAGCGGAAATGAGCAAAAGCCTTATTGGCTTCAGCCATTTTATGGGTATCTTCTTTTTTCTTGACGGAAGCGCCTCTTTTGTTGGCTGCATCCAGTAACTCCGCTGCCAGCTTATTAGCCATGCCTTTCTCCGGGCGCTGGCGAGCATAAGTAATGATCCATCGAATGCCCAGAGCAGTTCTGCGGGAGGGGCGTATTTCGGTTGGAACCTGATACGTTGACCCTCCCACGCGCCGGGATTTAACTTCAATCATCGGTCGCACATTATCCACAGCTTGTTCAAACATCTTCAGCGGAGGATCGCTGGTCTTTTCACCGATGATAGCCAGCGCATCGTACAGGGTCGACTCTGCCACGCTTTTTTTCCCATCACGCATAATACAATTGACAAACTTGGCAACCAACACACTGTCATATTTGGAATCCGGGGCCGTATCGCGTTCCGGAATTTCTCTCCGTCTGGGCATAAAATCTCCGATTTTAGTTATTGGTTATTGGTTATTCGGCAAATGATGTCATCCTTATTCGACCAATAACAATTAACGATGAACCAATAGCTTTCATTATTTGGGTTTTTTGGCGCCGTATTTGGACCGCCCCTGTTTACGGTCTTCGACACCAAGGGTGTCTAAAGTGCCACGAACGATATGATAACGGACACCGGGTAGATCTTTGACGCGACCGCCCCGCACTAAAACCACTGAGTGCTCCTGCAGATTATGTCCGATACCCGGAATATAGGCGGTGACCTCAACACCGGTCGTTAACCTCACCCGCGCAACTTTGCGCAATGCTGAATTGGGTTTTTTAGGAGTTGAGGTGTAGACCCGTGTGCACACGCCGCGCTTTTGAGGTGCTCCTTTAAGCGCCGGTGTCGTTACTTTATGTTTGACCGTCTTTCGGCCTTTGCGAACCAATTGGTTGATCGTTGGCATAAGCGCGTGGTTATCCTTTTAATTTATAAGTTTACGAATCTGGTAAAATGTTGGTACTTATACAGTAAACAGTCTATTGTCAAGCATTTTGTTGCGAAAATCGTTTAAAACCCCGCCCCTTTCACTCTGTCATTTCAACTGAAACATCACCGTAATCTTTCAATCCAGTTCCTGCCGGAATCAGACGACCCATAATGACATTTTCTTTCAGACCTCTCAGATCATCCACTGCCCCGGCGACACTCGCATCTGTTAGAACTTTGGTTGTTTCCTGGAATGAAGCGGCTGAAATGAAACTGTCGGTGCTTAACGAGGCCTTGGTAATTCCCAGAATGAGCGGTTCGGCTGTAGCCGGTTTGCCGCCTTTTTCAATCACGTCCTTATTCGCTTGTTCAAATTTGAGGCGATCCACCTGTTCCTCGTTAATAAAGTCGGTGTCCCCCACATTTTTTATCTTCACTCGCCGCATCATCTGCCGGACAATGACCTCGATGTGCTTATCGTTAATGCGCACACCTTGCAGACGGTAGACTTCCTGAACTTCGTCAACCAGGTAGCGCGCCAGGGCGACTTCACCCTTAATGCTCAGAATGTCCTGCGGAACTGCTGATCCGCCAATAAGCGGTTCTCCGGCACGGATATAGTCGCCTTCGTATACATTAATGTGTTTGCCCCGGGGAATCAGATATTCTTTTTTATCGCCAACATCCACCGGTGTGATAGTGACCTTTTGTTTGCCTTTTTTGGTGCTTTTGGCAATCGACACATAACCATCAATTTCACTCAGTACTGCTACTTCTTTAGGTTTGCGGACTTCAAAAAGCTCTGCCACCCGGGGCAGCCCGCCGGTGATATCTTTGGTTTTGGTTGTCGCTCTGGGCAATTTGGCTACCACGTCGCCGGCTTTGACCGCATCGGCCTCCTCGACCAGTAAAATGGCGTTGACCGGTAAAATGTAGCGGGCCATTGCTGATGATCCGGGAAGCTTGGCAGTCTTGTTGTCTTTGTCTTTAATCGATATACGCGGTCGCTCATCACCGCTTCTGGATTCGATGACGGTCTTGCTCGATTTTCCGGTTATCGGGTCCACTTTTTCCTGCATGGTCTGACCGGCAATGATGTCACCGAACTTTACGGTGCCGTTGACCTCGGAGATGATCGGCGTGGTAAATGGATCCCATGTTGCCAGCAAATCACCGGCTTTTACGGTACCGCCGTCTTTGACCTTTATGTGCGCCCCATAGATGACCGGAAAGGTTTCAAGCTCACGCCCTGTTTTGCTGACAATGGTGAACTTGCCGCCGCGCCGGTTCATCACCACCAGCTGGCCTTCGGAATTAGTGGCTACATTGAGATCGACATACTTAATGGTGCCGTCCGTGCGCGCTCTGATATCCGCTTGCTCCACGCGCCGGCTGGCTGTACCGCCGATATGAAATGTACGCATGGTTAACTGGGTACCGGGCTCACCGATGGACTGGGCTGCCAGAATCCCAACGGCCTGACCAATTTCGACAGGTCGCCCATGCGCCAGATCGCGTCCGTAGCATTTGCTGCATACACCTCTTTTGGCTTTACAGGTCAACACCGACCGTATCTTGATATTGGTAATGCCGGTTTCTTCAATTTTCTGAACCGCGGTTTCGTCAATATCATCCCCATTTTTAGCCACGATTTCATCGGTGTAAGGATCATGAATGTCTTCCAACAGGGTTCGTCCTAAAATACGCTCGCCCAGACGCTGAATGATCTCACCACCTTCCATCAGCGGTTCGACCTCAACCCCCAGGGTTGTGCCACAATCGAATTCGGTGACCACACAATCCTGAGCAACATCGGCAAGCCGCCGCGTCAGATAACCGGAATTAGCGGTTTTCAGGGCGGTATCGGCCAGGCCTTTGCGGGCGCCGTGTGTTGAAATAAAGTACTGCAGCACAGACAGCCCCTCTCGAAAATTAGCACTAATGGGAGTTTCAATAATCTCACCGGACGGTTTGGCCATCAGCCCCCGCATCCCGGCAAGCTGTCGCATCTGATCTTTGCTGCCTCGTGCGCCGGAGTCTGCCATCATAAAAATCGGATTGAAACTTTCAGCATATGCCGGCTTCTTTTTCTTGGAAGTTGCCGGCTTGCTGCCTTTCTCCACAGCAGGCTCCAGTTTCATGGCTTCCATCATCTCATTGGCGACATCATCGGTTGCTTTGGCCCAGATATCGACGACCTTATTATACTTTTCTCCCTGGGTGATAAGACCCTCCGTATATTGACGCCCGATCTCTGAAACCTGGTCCTCAGCCTTTTTTAGGATATCCCATTTGGCCGATGGTATGATCATATCGTCGATCGCAATGGACAGGCCGCCCTGGGTGGAATATTTGTAACCGACATCTTTGAGCCGATCCGAAAGAATAACGGTGGCTTTGGGTCCCAGATTCCGATAGACATAATCCACCAGCTGGCGCAGCATTTTTTTGTCCATCACATCATTGACAATGTCAAAGGGGATGGCCGGTTCCTTGGAAATGATTTCAAAAATATGATAGGCATGATCGGCATAGATGAGGTCACTGGTGCTGCCGGCCTTGAGCGAAAATAAGGTCTCAATATCAGCTTCGCGACAAGCAAATACACTGCGAAATTCATTGAAGCTGAGTTTTCCGATCAATCCTTTATTCTTCGCATCCGGGCTCTGTGAATATTTTTTGACGAGATTTTCGAACTTCCGGCCGGCATTGATCTGCTCGATAACCTCGGCCGCCGCTTCTTCGGTCTCGACCTGGATGTGGGCCAACTCCAAAATATCCACCTGAGGAATAATATCCCACAAAAGCACCCGTCCAACCGTTGTTTCATACCGTTGCCCGTGCATACGAACCGTAATTTTGGCATGCAAATCAAGTTCTTTGGCATCAAAGGCAGTCTGAACCTCGTCGACATTTGCAAAAATTTTGCCTTCACCTTTGCAATTGTTGACACCCCGGGTCATATAATAGGTGCCCAGCACAATATCCTGGCTCGGCACGATAATCGGGCTTCCGTTGGCCGGTGATAGGATATTGTTACTGGAAAGCATCAACACCCGGGCCTCGATCTGGGATTCAACCGAAAGGGGAACATGCACGGCCATCTGGTCGCCGTCAAAGTCTGCGTTGAAGGCCGTACACACCAGCGGATGCAGCTGAATTGCTTTTCCTTCTATTAAAATGGGCTCAAAGGCCTGAATGCCGAGCCGGTGCAGTGTGGGCGCGCGGTTAAGCAATACCGGATATTCCTTGACCACCTCATCCAGTGTGTCCCATACTTCCGGTATTTCGCGTTCGACCATTTTCTTGGCGCTTTTGACAGTGGAAACAAAGCCTTTCTGCTCCAGTCGAAAATAAACAAAGGGTTTAAACAGTTCGAGCGCCATCTTCTTCGGCAACCCGCACTGGTGCAATCTCAAATCCGGTCCGACGGTAATAACGGTACGACCGGAATAATCGACACGCTTGCCCAGCAGGTTTTGCCGAAATCGGCCTTGCTTGCCCTTTAACGTATCACTCAACGATTTTAAGGGCCGCTTGTTGGTTCCGGTGATCACTCGGCCGTGCCGCCCGTTGTCAAACAGAACGTCAACGGATTCCTGA
>JASFIG010000377.1:0-4874 GCA_050122795.1 Desulfobacterales bacterium | reverse complement strand
GTGGTGTCGCAAAATTGTTCAGCCCTTGCAGAACCTAAGGCTGCCGTTTTCATTTGAAGGCAGAAGGCAAAAAACCGGCAAGATTTGCATCGGCTATCTTTCATGCGATTTCCACGATCACGCCACCGCGCATTTGATGATGAGAGTTTTTGGCCTCCATAACCGGGAGAAATTTAAGATTAACTGCTACTCCTATGGCCCGGACGATCACAGTGATTATCGAAAACACATCCGTACACAAAGCGATCAATTTAACGACATCCGCAAACTGCCCTATGTTGATGCGGCCAAACGAATTTTTGCCGATAAGATCGATATTCTGGTGGATCTGAAAGGGCACACCCAAGGGGCCCGCCTGGGCATTCTGGCCTGTCGCCCGGCTCCCATTCAAGTCCACTACTTGGGGTATCCGGGCACCACCGGTGCCGATTTTATTGACTATCTAATCAGCGACAGGATCGTAACCCCGCTCGAACATGCACCTTTTTACAGCGAAAAGCTCGTTTTCTTACCGCACAGTTATCAGGTCAATGATCATCATCAGGAAATTGCCTCCCGCGTCCGACCAAAAGAGCAATTGGGATTGCCACCGAAAAGTTTTGTATTCAGTTCATTCAATCTTCCCTATAAAATTGATCCGCTGATGTTTGATTGCTGGATGCGCATTTTGCATCAGGTTCCCAACAGTGTCTTATGGCTGTTTAACGGGGGCACACCAACGACCCAAAACCTCGAACAGGAAGCCAAAGGCAGGGGTATCGATCCCCGGCGGCTGGTTTTTGCCGGCAAACTGCCCAAAGCCGAACATCTGGCGCGCCTGCAGCTGGCCGATCTGTCATTGGATACCCGGATCGTCAACGGACACACCACCACCAGTGATTCGTTGTGGGCCGGAGTGCCGGTGATAACCCTGCTGGGCGGTCATTTTGCATCACGCGTTTCCGCCAGCCTGTTAACCGCCATCGGTCTTACGGATCTGATTGTGACGAAGATCGATGATTACGAGCGACTGGCCGTCCGGCTGGCAAACCATCCTGCTGAACTTCAAAAAATTAAGGCGAAATTGTGTCTGAATCGATTGACAGAACCTTTATTTGATACGCCGCTATTTGTTAATAATTTAGAAGCGACCTATGAGAAGATGTGGCGTATATTTAAGGCGGGTCAGGCACCGCAGCAATTTGAGGTCATTGAAGATTAGTGCTTATACCACCTTTCATGGAAATACTTCGAATTGCGGAATTGCGGCATACGTGGTGCTAGAAAAACATTTGAGTATCGGAACGTTTTGCTGACAACCACCATAAAATGGCGCCATCAACCCGGCAATTCCTAATTTATACAGGCCTCTGTAAAAGAGGCCCTTTTGTTTGCAGTTGTGGTTGAATTCAATATGATGACATGGATAACGTCATTTTTAGGAAGGGTTATGCGGGTGAGCCTCTTAGACCGGCCGCCAGGTTATTGTTGATATCGATGACGATATTGAGTTTTTCGGGCGCCGGAAACGCCATGGTTTCTAAAATGCGCCGGTCGATAAAGGCCGCCAATCGCAGAATGTCGAGGCGCAGTTTCTTGGGCATTTCGTGATCCTCGCGCGCCAGTTCGCTTTGAAAAATACTCCAGATGCGCTGGTTGTACCGCAGCGCTTCGTCTAATTTGTGGTCTCGATCCGGGGCATCCCAGCAATCCTGACATTCTTTGAGTTTCAAGGCGGCTTTGGTCAGCACGGCAGCTTCGACCTCGCGGCCGGGGCGGGTGGCGGTACTGACACTTTCATATGCTTTCAGAGAGTGGGCCTGGGTCTGCATGTTTAAGAACCTCCTGTTCATAGTGGATTAATTGGCGGGCCAGTTTTAAGGCCCGGTAGTGATTGCCGATTAGAATATGCTCGTTAATTTCATCGATGTGCCCGGTTAAGCGTGGTACGGCATCGAGCAACTCACCAACCAGTTTCCAGTAGGTGCGCTGATGGTCGGTTATATTTTCAGAATCGATGTACATCAGCTGGACGACGAAATAGATTTGACGGCAGTGCGAGGTTACGTCCGCCTCACAAAGGATATCCTTCTGGCGCAGGACCGGAACGTTGTTTTCGATGATCAAGTCGATATTTCTGGCGCCCCCGTTGGTCAGAACGGCGCCACCGACGATCATTTTTTCATTGGGTTTTAAAGTGATTTTGAGTGCCATTTTTCAGCTGTCCGTTGATGCGCATGCTGATGCAGCTCCTGATACGAATGGGATCTTTCAATGCCCAAAAACAGGGCTATTGTTCAGGAGGTTGGGTTTGGAGGGGGATTGCTCCCCCTCCAAATCGGCTATCATTAGAATAATCTCAGAACTGACTGAGCGGCCTGACCGGCCAGACTCAATGAGGTCGTACCTAACGCCTGACGCGTTTGCAGCATCAGCATATTGGCGCCTTCCTCATTCATATCGGCTTCGGTCAACTTGAGCGCACCGTCGTTCAGTGTGTTGATCATCATCGAGGTGTACTCTTCACGCGCCGTAATGATATTCAAATTGCTAGACAGCTTTTTAGATTCGGTTCTCAGCGCATCATTTGCAAGATCGAGGTTGTTTATAGAGGTCTGAATATTTGCTGTGTTAACGGTATCCGAACCACTGGTGGCCCAGGTGGTGGCCGTTAAGCCGGTGATCTCAGCGCTCAAACCGCTGATGGTGAAGTCTGCGGTGGTGCCACCGAAACCGGTCAGCTTCAAGGTGGAATCGCCGGCGGTGGGCGCAAATTCAACGGTTAATTCGCCTGCTTGCAGCAGGTTGATACCTTTGTAACCGGAATCCACTGCCATCTCGCTGATCTGCGTCATAACTGTCGTATACTGGCTGGCATAGGAGACGGCTTCTGTAGATCCGGCAGACATGGCCGACTGGGCCAGAGACTTGGCCTGTGCGATCAGGTTAGAGATTCCCTCAACTCCCACGTTGGCGGCTTTAATGGTCTGAATGGCCTCAGACATGCCGTCTTTGCGACCGGCCAGGTCGGTTGCCCGCAGTTTGTGCTCCTGGGCGGTGAAAAAGTTGATCGGATCATCCAGAGCGGTGTTAACGCGCAGACCGGTGGCCAGGCGTCTCTGGGTGACCTCAAAATCCTTGGACGTTTGCTGCAAGCTGAACAAATTGGCCCGCATTCCAGCAGTTAAATTAATTGAATTAAGTGCCATGATTCGATTTCCTTTCCTAGGTTGTAATTTTTGGCGTTCTTGCCAATTGGGCTATAAAAACGGTTGTTCAATGCTGTGTTATGATGGCCGTATTGGGCCTAAGTATATCCGTCACGCCTCCTTTCAGACCCTGTTTTTTATGGCTACCAAAGGGTTATCGGGATAACGGGTGATAACTTTAGCAATTTTTGACGCTGGATTGACTGTAAATTCGCGTAAGCGCGAAACATTGCCGTTGCCTTTTGTTGTAAGACTGGCGCTTGAAGCCGGTATCGGCCTTTTACCTTCGGACTTGAGTTTTTGGCTGTAGCGCAGATTGCGGGCACATGCTCTGGAAACCGTTATGAACCCAGGGCCAAATTGGCCTTGAATGTCATAATTTATTGAATTAAAATGGTTATCGGGCCAAATAGCCGATGGACTGCTCTGCAGATGCCTGAGCGTTGCAATTGGCTAAAGAGTGGTGTATGCAACCAGTGGAATCGTGGAATGATGGAAACACTGAAAAATGAATTGAGGCCTTTGTGATTCAGCTGAAAATCGATGCCTTAAAGCCCGGAATGGTATTGGCCCGCTCGGTTTATAACCAGCAGGATTTGCTGTTGTTGGAAAGGGGCACGGCCCTCACCAAAAAGCGCATCTGGATGCTCAAAACCTGGGGCGTCGACCAGATTAGCGTCAGGGGGCAGGGGCGAAAAGGTGCTGCATCTGAGGCTGAGGTTGAATTCGAGACCCGCGAAAGTATTGAAAGGGAGCTGCGTGCCAAATTTGCCGATGTCATCGATGAACCGGTCATGCAAGCAATCATGAAGGCCGCCGGCCGGCAGCTGCAGAAGAGATTAACGGATCCGGATAAGATAGATGAAAACCCTTGATATAGACCGCGTCATAGCCCGGGTTGACGATTTGCCGACGCTTCCCAGAACCGTTTTGCGTATAACGGAGCTTGTCAACGACCCCAAGTCATCGGCACGGGACCTGTCCCGGATCATTACCGACGACCAGGTGCTGGCGGCCCGTTTGCTAAAATTGGTGAATTCCTCGTTTTACGGATTTCCGCAACGAATCTCGACCATCACCGGTGCGATTGTATTGCTGGGCTTTGATGCCATTCGTAATTTGCTGTTAACCACGTCCGTGTTCGACCTTTTTTCGAATCGTAAAAAGATCAGTGTGATCCGGCAGGAACAATTCTGGGATCACTCTCTGGGATGTGCAGTGGCGGCCAAAGTCATCGGCAATCACCTGCGCTACGATCGGGTTGAAGAGCTTTTTGTTGCCGGTCTCTTGCATGATATCGGCAAAATCGTGGAAATGATTTTTTTACCCGACATCTTCAAGGACATTAACCGGCTGGTCAACGATCAGAATATATTAATGATTGCGGCCGAGGAAAAAGTGATGGGATACGGCCATCCGCAGGTGGGAAAGCTGCTGGCCGAGCGCTGGAATCTACCGCCCAAATTGATCAATGTCATTTCACACCATCATCAGCCCAGTATGGCCGGGCGGTTTGCATTCGAAGCGGCCATCGTTCATCTGGCGGATATCCTCTGTCGCGCGCTCAATATTGGATATGCCGGCGATAACAAAATGCCGGCGCTGGATAAACCCGCCTGGGACAATTTACGGATCAGGCCCGAGGCGATCGAATCGCTGCTGGCAACCACACACAAGGAATTTGAT
>JASFIG010000376.1:0-4880 GCA_050122795.1 Desulfobacterales bacterium | reverse complement strand
TGATGTCGCGGTCGCCTTTAAAGCCGAATAAATCCGGATCCAGATTATGCACCTGTCGATCAGTGGCGGGATGGGCCACATGGTGATCGAGTATGAGGATTAAGTTGCGGCCCATGTTCAGATCGGAAATCAGCGGCGCGATACGACCGGCCAAATCGGTGAACACATATAGCGCACCTTTGCGTTCAAAGACCTTTTCTAAAAGCCGGGGATAGGGTTTTTCCAGGCAAAGGCGCTCAATGTCAAAGCCCTGCCGTTCAAAAGCCCGGGTCAGGATAGCGCCCGAACTGAGTCCATCGGCGTCATTGTGGTGGAAAATATGAACTTTTTTGGCAGGCCATTTCTGCACGGCATCGATGGCAGCCGTCATGGCCTTGATCAGGTGTTGTGTCATGGGATTTGAATGGCCTTTGTTAATCCCCGATTCGGTTTCCGCTCTCCTTATCGAACAAGTGTAATCTTTGCGGGGAAACACTCAAATGCAAGGAGCTGCCCTTCTTGTAATGGTGGATATCCGGCAGGCGGATGGTAAAAAGAGAACGACCTTCTCCTGATTTGCCGTGAACCAGAGTATCGGCACCGAGGGTTTCCAGATGGTCTACCAGCATCTTGATGGTGCCGTCGCCCTCCGGTGCCAGGCTGAAATGCTCGGGCCGGATACCCACGACGACCGCCTTGTCGCATAAGTCGGGTTCTAAATGCGGGTCAATGGGCAAAGAATCGGAGCCGGAAAGGTCGATAGACTGCCCATCGCGGCTGGTGCGGGCTTCGAAAAAATTCATGGCGGGTGAACCGATAAAGCCAGCCACAAAAAGCGTGGCCGGCCGTTCATAAACCTCCAGCGGAGACCCAATTTGCTCGACATAGCCATTTTCCATGATAATTAAACGGTCGCCAAGGGTCATGGCCTCGACCTGGTCGTGGGTCACATAGACACTGGTGATGCCCAGCGATTCATGCAGGTTTCTGAGCTCCAGGCGCATCTGAACGCGCAACTTGGCATCCAGGTTGCTCAAGGGTTCATCAAATAAAAAGACCTTGGGCTCACGCACGATGCAACGGCCCATGGCCACGCGCTGGCGCTGTCCACCGGAGAGCTGGCGGGGCTTGCGATCCAGAAATTCGGTCAATTCGAGTATCTCGGCAGCCCGTTGAACCCGCTGTTCAATTTCGGCTTTGGGCATCCGCCGAATTTTGAGACCATAGGCCATATTTTTGAAAACCGTCATATGTGGATAAAGGGCGTAATTTTGAAAAACCATGGCAATATCGCGATCGGCGGGCTCGAGTTGGTTGACCACTTTGCCGTTAATGGCAATATCGCCCCTGGTAATCACTTCCAGTCCGGCAATCATGCGCAGCACCGTGGATTTGCCGCATCCGGAAGGGCCCAGGATAACAATAAACTCGCCGTCTTGAATATCGCAGGAGATACCGTGAATCACCTCATTTTGGCCAAACGATTTATAAATATCTCTCAGGCTGACATCCGCCATACAACCCCCCTGGTCACCTTTCAGATAATTTATTCATCACTCCAATCCAGCCTTCGTAGCCGAAGCTACTTCGGCGGAGTAGGCTACTCCTTTACTCCAATACTCCATCACTCCTGTAACCAATAAAGATAATGTCAGGTTTTCTTTCACTGCACCTCAAAGCTATAATGCTAAATCAACGGTGTTTTATTTCTCTGTTTCGGTCATACCCCGCACAAACTGTTTTTGCATAAAGATGACCACCAGCACCGGTGGTATCATGGCCAGCATGGTAGAGGCCATGATAATATGCCAATCGGCCTGGCCCTCGCCGACATCGAGCATTCTTTTGATGCCGATCAGTAAGGTATAGTAACTCTCATCTCCGGTGACCAGCAGCGGCCACAGATATTGATTCCAGCCGTAGATGAACAAAATCACGAACAACGCCGCAATAGACGTGCGCGACATGGGCAATAAAATATCAAAGAAAAATCGAATGGGCCCGCCCCCGTCAATGCGGTGAGCCTCGCACAGCTCATCGGGCACCGTCATGAAAAACTGGCGAAACAGAAACGTAGCGGTGGCCGACGCGATCAGCGGAAAAATCAGGCCGGAATACGAGTCCAGCATATTCAAATCCGCCACTACCTTATGGGTGGGCAAAATGCGGACTTCCACCGGCAGCATCAAAGTGATAAAAATCATCCAGAAAAAAAACATGCGGAAGCGGAATCTGAAATAGACGATGGCAAAGGCGGACAGCAACGAAATGGATATTTTACCGATGGCAATACCCAGTGCCATGATCAGGCTGTTGAGCATCATGCTGCCGACGGTGGCGCCGACTTCGCCGCTGCCGACGGTCAGGGCCTGATGATAGTTTTCAACCAGGTGACGGCCGGGCAAAAACGGAAAGAAAGAGGTGATCGTTTCCAGGCTGTGGGTGGAGGCCACAAAGGTTGTATAGATGGGAAAGGCAATAATCAGACAGCCCAAAAGCAACAATGCATGAGTCAAAAAAGTCAGCCAGGGTCGATGCTCGACCATTATTTGCTCCTTTAATAATGGACTTTTCTTTCGATGTAGCGAAACTGAATCACCGTCAGCGCAATCACAATGACCATCAAGATGACCGACTGGGCGGCAGAACCGCCCAGATCCAGACTTTCGAAGCTGTCGTGATAAATTTTAAAGACCATAATATTGGTGGCTTCATTGGGGCCGCCTTCGGTAATGGCATGGATGACCCCGAAGGTGTCGCAAAAAGCATACACCAGATTCATGACCAGTAAAAAAAAGAAGGTCGGCGAGAGCAGCGGAAATGCAATCGTCCAGAACCGCTTGGCCGGAGAAGCCCCGTCAATAGAGGCGGCTTCGATGAATGACTTGGGGATGGCCTGCAGACCGGCCAGAAAAAAAAGAAAGTTATAGGAGATCTGACGCCAGGCGGCGGCGATGATCACCAGTATCATCGCCTGGCCGCCGTTTAAGGTAAAATTCCAGTCAATCCCGATGGCCCTTAAAAAGAAAGAAATCATGCCGACGGTGGGGTTAAACAGGAAGTACCACAGGACCGCTGCCGCCACGGGCGCGACCGCATAGGGCCAGATGATAAATGTTTTGTAAGCGGTAGCCCCGCGAATGGCGCGATCGGCCATCGCCGCCAAAAACAATGCTGTCGACATGGCGATGATCGCCACCGAAAAACTAAAAACCATGGTGACCTTAATCGAGTTGAGATAGATAGAATCGGTGAAGATATATTTGAAATTATCCAGGCCGACAAAGACCGTTTTGAGCCCAAAAGGGTCTTCCCGTTGAACCGATTGATAAAGCGCCATGAATGCGGGCCATATGAAAAAAACCAGCGTTATGATGATTTGCGGCGCAACCAGAAGATACGGCAAGACTCTGTTTTTAAAGATGACTCTTTTTTCCATGAAAACCTGTGCCCACCATAAAAATTGGGCAGGACCCATTTGGTACTAAAAATGGGTCCTGCGCTTGGGTTTGTGTTCAAAACAGGGGCCGTTCATGCATGCATGCTCCCCGTTCCGGGTTCTGCTACTTGTATGCTTTTTCAAACTCGCGCAATAGTTTATTGCCCTTACCCACGGCGTCGTTCAGGCCCTGCTCGGCAGTTTCCTTTTCGGCAAAAACGGCCTCCAGGGTGTCATACATGATGGCGCGCATCTGCACAAAATTACCGAACCGCAGCCCCTTGGAATTTTCAGTCGGATTGTTCAGGGTCATCTGAATCAAAGCGGTTTCGGTGCCGGGATTCTTTTCGTAAAAACCCTGTTTCTTGGTCAGCTCGTAAGCCGCATGGGTTATCGGCAGATAACCGGTAAATTGATGCCAGTCGGCCTGAACTTCCGGTTTGGAAAGATAATTAAAGAAGGAGGCGACACCCTTGTATTCCTCGGCAGAATGCCCCTGCATGACCCACAGACTGGCGCCGCCGATGATGGTGTTTTGCGGCGCGCCGGCATCCGGCCAGTAAGGCAGCATGCTGGTGCGGAAGGGGAATTTGCAGGTCTTTTTAAATCCGGCGTATCCGGCCGACGATTCCGTATACATGGCAACCTGTTCGGAAGAAAACAGGGCATTGCCCTTATTGCGCCGTCCACCGTACACAAAGATTTTTTCTTTCTGCCAGTCGGCCAGCTGCTGTATGTGTTTGACATGCAGCGGGCTGTTGAAAACGAACTGCGTATCCATGCCACCAAAGCCGTTGGCCTTGGTCCCGATGGGCACATTATGCCAGGCGCTGAAGTTTTCGACATGGATCCAGGAGATCCAGGCGGTGGAGAATCCACCGGGATAACCCGCGGCCACCAGTTTCCGGGCATATTCGGCCACCTCGGGCCA
Organism: Desulfobacterales bacterium; assembly: GCA_050122795.1. Lineage (GTDB taxonomy): Bacteria > Desulfobacterota > Desulfobacteria > Desulfobacterales > JAHEIW01 > JAHEIW01. The sequence continues at coordinate 531 of JASFIG010000376.1, read as the reverse complement.
GGTCTTGGGCGGCTTGTCCGGATCCAGGCCCGCTTTTTGAAAGGCCTCCAGATTGTAATACAGAACCGGGGTCGAGCTGTTAAAGGGCATGGACAGCATTTTGCCGTCCGGCGCGGTGTAGTAGCCGGTCACGGTCGACAGATAGACTTTGGGGTCAAAGGGCAGCCCCGATTCGGCCATGACTTCGTGAACCGGTTTAATGGCGCCCTTGGCGGCCATCATACTGGCGGTTCCGACTTCAAAAACCTGCAAAATATGCGGCGGGTTTTTGGAACGGAAGGCGGCAATCCCGGCGTTCATGGTGTCGGTGTAATTGCCCTTGTAAGTGGCCACCACCTTATACTCACTCTGGCTGGCGTTAAAATTGGCCACGATTTCCTGGACCTTTTCCCCCAGTCGGCCGCCGTGAGCAAACCACCAGTTGATGGTGATCGGTTCGGCCAGGACAGTTGCCGGAAAGACTACCAGCGCTATCATGGCGCCGACGAAAATGACTTTGCGTAAATTGAGCATTTATACCGAAAGCGGCCG
>JASFIG010000375.1:0-4904 GCA_050122795.1 Desulfobacterales bacterium | reverse complement strand
TCCCGGACAGGATGCATATTTTGCCACGAAGGCACTAAGACACAAGGTAAAAACATTTTCTTAGTTCTCTCTTGGTGGCTTCGTGTCTTGGTGGCAGCAAATAACCTGAGAGCCTAATCCGCACAGGACATAAAAATGGCCACGAAGGCACTAAGACACGAAGAATTACTTTTAATTAAAGCTTTTTTTGGTGGCTTTGTGTCTTGGTGGCATAATTCAACTCCACATTAAGGAATTCACTGCATATGCGCACTGTATTAACATGGGGGTTGCTGATTCTGCTGGCGGCTGGGGGCATTGCCGGCTCCTATGCCTTGAGTGAGGCTTTCCGCACCGACGCCCGGGAAGCATGGGAAGCGCAGGCCTCCCGGGTCGCCCAGTGGCTATCCGGAACATTGTTGGGATGGCTGGAGGAAAGCTATGCCCCTTTGTCCGGCCTGGCAATCCTGTTTGAGAATTTCAGCGAGGTTTCCGAAGTCGAGTTTCTGGGTGCCGCGGATGGCCTCGAAGCCCGTGCCACCTCTTTTTTCCTTGACGCCAAGGCGGTGGCCCGTCCGCAAACAGACGGCAATAAATGGTCCATCGAATTCTCCAATGATCCCCTGGGGCCCTTATCTCCGGACACGCCCTTGAGCCGGCAGCCGGAGATTCTCGAAAATATCAAGGTTGCGCTCGACCATCCGGATCAAGTCATGCTGGGTCCGCCTTTTGAAGGGGAGCACGGTGCACGCTATTCACCTGCGGCACTGGCGATCCAGGATGCGCGCGGCCCACTGGTCGTCATCGGTCTGGTCAATTACGATGCCATCGTCAAAGGATTGTTCGACATTCACCAGCTGGCAGGCTTGCAGCTGTATATCCAGGGCCGCTTTAAAGCGCCCGATGGCCCGGGAGACCAGCGTGAAGTCTTCGGCAATGCAGTTCCGGACGCCCTGTTCTCTGTGACCACTCGCACGGTCAGCGCCGGTGCAGACCTGTCGATCACCTGGTACATGGATCAACAATTCAGCAGGGGACCCAAGGAGGGGCTGGCCAATCTGACCTTTATGGGGGGAATCGTCGGCACACTCATTGTCACTGCTTTTATTGCTTTTTTTATGCAGCGCAACCAGACGATCACCAGGCGGGTGCATAAAGCCACCGCCGAATTAAAAAAAGTCTCCGAAGCGGTAGCACAAAGCCCGGTATCAGTGGTCATTACCGCTAAAGACGGAACCATTGAATACGTCAATCCAACATTTTGCGAAGTGACAGGATATGCCGCAGAAGAGGCCATCGGGCAGAATCCAAGGGTATTAAAGTCGGGGGATCTTCCCCAATCATTTTACAAAGAGCTCTGGGACACCGTTCTTTCTGGAAATGTCTGGCAGGGGGAATTTATCAACCGCAAAAAAAGTGGCGAGGAATTCTGGGAAAACGCTTCGATCTCACCCATCGTAAATGATGACGGCGATATCACCCATTTTGTTGCCGTCAAAGAAGACATCACCGAGCGAAAACGTGCCGAAGAACAACAAAAAGAGATGGCGGCCAGAACCCGCGCCATCGTGGATCACGCAGCCGACGGCATCATTACCATTAGTGAACAGCGTATCATCGAAGAATTTAATCCGGCCGCGGAGCGAATATTCGGCTATAAGGCCGCGGAAGTGATGGGCCAGAATGTGAACATACTGATGCCGGAACCTCACCACAGCCAGCACGACCGGTATGTTCAAAATTACCTGGATACCGGCAAGGCCAAAATCCTGGGGGCCGCACGCGAGATGATCGCGCGACGCAAAGACGGTACCACCTTTCCAATTTATCTGGCTGTCAGCGAGGTGCAGTTGAAAGATCGGCGGATTTTTAGCGGTATGGTGCGTGATATCTCCGAGCTCAAACAGGCCGAGAAGGCTATAAAAGAAAAGGCGCTTCAGTTGCGCACCATTTTTGACAAATCGCCGATAGGCATTCTGCATTTTGATAATGACGGTATCGTTCTTGACTGCAACGAAAAACATGCTGAAATCATGGGCTCAACCCGTGAAAACATTATTGGTATGAATTTACGGAAGGAAATTCAAAATGAAGATTTGCGCGCTGCCGTATTTGGCGCGCTTGCCGGTAAGCCGACCGAATTTGAAGCCGAATATACTTCCGTCAGCGCAGGAAAAACAGTTTTAGTTCGATCCCTTTTTAACCCAACCGAACCGGGCAGCACCTCAACGGATGTGATCAATACGACCGAAGACATCACCGAACGCAAAAAAATGGAAATCGAGCTGCAGGAACGCATCAAAGAGCTGGATGCGGCGCAATCGGCCATGCTCAATATGATGGAGGATCTCGATACGGAAAAAGCAAAGGCCGAGGCGGCCACCCAGGCCAAAAGCGATTTTCTGGCCAATATGAGCCATGAGATCCGCACCCCCATGAATGCGGTCATCGGCATGGCCCACCTGGCACTCAAGACGGATCTGTCGCTCAAACAGCGCGACTATCTGAATAAAATACAGTCATCGGCCAATGCGCTGCTGGGCATTATCAATGACATTTTGGATTTCTCCAAGATTGAAGCCGGCAAGTTGGACATCGAGACGGTCGATTTTAATCTGGAAGATGTCATGGATAACCTGGCCAACCTGGTCACTGTCAAGGCCCGGGAAAAAGAGGAACTTGAAGTGTTGTTCAATATCAGCCAGGAAGTGCCCCGCTTTCTGGTGGGCGACCCGCTAAGACTGGGCCAGGTGTTGATCAATCTGGCTAACAATGCGGTCAAATTCACCGATCGCGGCGAAATTGTGGTATCCGCCGAGGCGCTCAAGCGCAATGAGGAGCGTATTACCGTACAATTTTCGGTCAGAGACACCGGTATCGGGCTGACCGAGGAACAGGCCGGAAAACTGTTTCAGTCCTTTAGCCAGGCTGACACCTCCACCACCCGTAAGTACGGCGGCACCGGGCTGGGATTGGCCATCAGCAAAAAATTGGTCAACCTGATGGGGGGCGACATCTGGGTGGAGAGCCAATACGGTCAGGGCACCACCTTCAGCTTTACCGCCGACCTGGGTCTGGGTAAAGAGCGCGCTAAAAAACGTTTTGCTCCCACACCCGATTTGCGCGGCATAAAAACCCTGGTGGTGGACGACAATGTTACCTCCAGAGAAATTTTAAAAGAAATGCTCGAATCCTTCACCTTTGAGGTGACCGAGGCTGCCTCCGGCCCGGAGGGAATCGCGGAGCTTGAAAGCGCCGATAAAGACAAACCCTTCGAACTGGTGATAATGGATTGGAAAATGCCAGGCATGGATGGTATCGAAGCCTCCCGCCAGATCAAAAATCATACCGAGTTGACGAAGATTCCGGCGATTATCATGGTCACCGCTTACGGCCGTGAGGAAGTCATGCAACAGGTCGAGCAGGTGGGGCTGGACGGTTTTTTGATCAAGCCGGTCAGCCCATCGGTGCTTTTTGACGCCAGTATGCAGGCCTTTGGTGAGACCATCCCCGAGGAATCCAGGGCCGGCCGCAAAAGACAACAAGAAGCCGATGTGTGGCAACACATCCAGGGGGCCCACGTATTGCTGGTGGAAGACAACGAAATTAACCAGCAGGTGGCCAGTGAAATTCTGCAGGGTGCCGGGCTGACCGTCAGCCTGGCCAACGACGGCCAGGAGGCGGTCGATGCCATTCAGAAAAATGAATATGATGCCGTGCTCATGGATGTCCAGATGCCGGTGATGGATGGGTATACGGCCACGAAGACAATTCGGAAGTGGGAAGGCGGAATGCGGAATAAAGACAAGGCGCAAATACCGATTATTGCGATGACGGCACATGCCATGACAGGGGATGAGGAAAAAAGCAAAAAAGCCGGCATGAATGACCATGTCACCAAACCGATTGATCCGGAGCAGCTGTTTGCCACGCTGCAGAAATGGATCCAACCCGGCAAAGAAAGAATTCCTCCTGTGCAACCAGAAATTTTGACGGAAGCTGCCGCCGCGGGTGAGACCGGCCCGGAAGCCGAAGATTTTCCCGGATCCCTGCCGGGATTTAATCTGCAGGACGGCCTCAAGCGTCTACAGGGGAACAAAAAACTGTACCGCAAACTGCTGCTGGATTTTAGCGCCACATATGCCGATACCGCCGGGGACATTCGTCAGGCGCTGGACGCTGAAGATTTTGACCAGGCCCACAGCCTGGTTCACAACCTCAAAGGCCTGGCCGGGAATCTGGCGGCCACTGATCTGCAGGCCGCATCCGTTGCACTGGAAAATCACGTAAAAGGCGATCTTAAACAGGGCGTATCCGAGCAGGAGTTGAACCAGAAGTTCGCGCACCTGGAAAATGCCCTGCAGGCGGCTCTTGAATCGGTCAGGGTTCTGGGAACACCGCTTTCGGAGAAGCCCGTCAAACCCACCGCTGAGAGGATAGCTGACATACCGCCCGAACTGGCCAGAGAAGCTGCCGATCGGTTCCGCGAAGCGGCCGAGATGGGGGACGTCACCCGCATTAGAGCGATTGCAGAGGATTTACAGACCAGATCTGAGGCTTTCGTTCCAATAGCCGACCGTTGCATCCAAATGGCAGAGGATTTTGAATTTGAAGGGGTTTTAAAAATCGCGGATGAATTAGACGCTGATTGATTATCCTGCCTTTTGATTTTCACCTATATCAAAAATAATTTTCTATAAACCATAATTTAATGATAACCCGATAATTTATAAAGTTAATGTCAACAATAGCCGGTTTAAGCAAGAATGCAAACGGTGTTGCTATATAAAAAATTGTTGCATATAAGCGTCATAATGATTATTATGATCATATAAGTCATAATAATCATAATGATTAGGGAGGTAGATTTATGGGTCGATCGGTTTCAGCGGTAGAAGCCCGGCAAAAGTTAGGCGAAATCTTGA
>JASFIG010000374.1:0-4905 GCA_050122795.1 Desulfobacterales bacterium | reverse complement strand
CACCGCACCCGGATATAAGGTGTTTTTAGGAGCCGGCAGTTATCGGCATTACGTTCCGGCAGCAGCGTCTTTTTTGGCCGGCCGTTCGGAATTTGTCACTGCCTATACGCCCTACCAGCCCGAGGTTAGTCAGGGCACCTTGCAGGCCATCTATGAGTATCAGACGCTGACCGCCCGGTTGCTGGGTATGGAGGTTGCCAATGCATCCCAGTATGACGGCGCTTCGGCGCTGGCCGAGGGAATGCTGATGGCCATCCGCGTTTCACGCAAAAAAACGGTTGCGGTATCACGCGCCGTGCATCCGATGTATCGGCGGGTGCTGGCGACGTATTTTGAGCCCACTGATTTTAACATCATAGAGCTGCCGTATCTTTCAGACGGCACCACCGATGCAAGCGCGCTGAAGAATATGGCCGATCTGGGAGGGGTGGCCGTTCAATCACCCAATTTTTTCGGGTGCATGGAAAATCTGGAAGCCATCAAATCATCTCTGCCGGACAAAAAAACGCTGCTGGTGGCATGCTTCAGCGAGCCGCTGGCTTACGGCCTGTATAAAAGCCCGGGGCAGAGCGGCGCCGATATCGCCTGCGGCGAGGGCCAGAGCCTGGGCATCCCGCACACGTTCGGCGGCCCGGGTCTGGGAATGTTTGCCGCCAAAATGAAGTACGTCCGCAACATGCCGGGGCGACTGGTCGGGCAGACAGTAGACAAGGAAGGCAACCGCGGCCACGTGCTCACACTATCCACCCGGGAGCAGCATATTCGCCGCGAAAAGGCCACGTCCAATATTTGTACCAACCACAGCCTGTGCGCGCTGGCGGCCGTGATGTATATGGCTTCGTTGGGCGGTTCCGGTTTTAAAGAATTGGCCCGGCTCAATTTTGATAAGGCCGAGTATTTCAAAGGTGCATTGCAGCAGGCCGGTTTTAAGCTGCCGTTTTCCCGGCCGACATTCAATGAGTTTGTGGTCGCGTTTCCGGATGGCTTTGAAAAAACCTATCAAGATTTGTTGCACAAAAAAATAATTGCCGGACTGCCGTTAGTCGAATTTTATCCGGAGCTAAAAAACCATTATTTGCTGTGTGCAACTGAGACAACTACCCGGGATGATATGGATACCCTGGTCAAGGAGATCGTAAAATGAAAGAAACCTTAGGCACTACCGGATTGATCTTCAATGAACCCCTATTGTGGGAAAAGGGCAAAAAAGGACGCAGCGGTTTTTCGCTTCCCCGGCGTGATGTGGCCGAACATCCGGTCGATAAAAAACTGGAAGGCCCCGGTCCGGATTTTCCGGACTTGAGCGAGGTCGATGTGGTGCGTCACTACATCCGTCTTTCACAATGGAACTTTTCGGTTGATTCGGGCATGTATCCTCTGGGCTCGTGCACCATGAAATATAATCCCAAAACCAACGAGGTACAATCCGCCCGGTCCGGACTGGCGCAAGCGCACCCGCTGCTGCCGCAACAGCTGTCACAGGGGGTACTCAAACTGATGTATGACCTCGAGCAATACCTGACCGAAATCACCGCAATGGATGCCACGTCCCTGCAACCGGCTGCCGGTGCCCACGGCGAGCTTGCCGGCATGCTGCTGTTTTATGCCTATCATAAAAGCAAAGGGGCTCCGCGCTCCAAAATCATTGTCCCGGATACAGCCCACGGCACCAACCCGGCCAGCGCGGCGCTGTGCGGATATCGCTCGATTCCGATCCAATCGAATGAGAGGGGCGTGCTTTCACCCCAGGCGGTTGCAGAACTCATGGATACGGACACCGCCGGTATCATGCTCACCAACCCCAATACACTGGGCCTTTTCGAAGAAAATATCAAAGCGGTTTCCGATATTGTGCATGCCAAAGGCGGCCTGGTTTACGGCGATGGCGCCAATATGAATGCGATCATGGGTATTGTCAACATGGGTGAGCTCGGCATTGACGTGCTGCACCTAAATCTGCACAAAACCTTTTCCAGCCCCCATGGCGGCGGCGGCCCCGGTTCCGGACCGGTCTGTGTTCGCAAGCATCTGGAGCCGTTTTTACCGGTACCCCGCGTGATCAAGCAAAAGGATCGCTATATTTTGTCCGAGGACTTCCCCGAAAGCTTCGGTAAAATCCATGCATTTTACGGTAATGTGGGCGTCATGATCCGGGCCTACAGCTATATTCTCAGTATGGGGCCTGAGAATCTCAAAAAGGCCAGCCAGCTGGCCGTTTTAAATGCCGCTTACATTAAAGACCAATTAAAAGGAACCTTTCATTTACCTTATGACCGGCCGTGTATGCATGAGTGTGTCTTTTCAGATAAACTCCAGGAGCCGTACAAGGTCTCAACCCTGGACATGGTCAAGCGACTGATGGATTATGGATTTCATCCCCCAACGATTTATTTTCCGCTGGTGGTGCCCGGCGCGATCATGATCGAGCCGACCGAGACCGAATCTAAGGAGGATATCGACCTGTTTATTGAATCGATGAAAGCAATAGCCAGGGAGGCAAAAGAAAATCCCGAATTACTGCATGCCGCGCCCGCTAAGACCAAGCGCAGAAGACTGGACGAAACCCTGGCTGCGCGCAAACCGTGTTTGACCGGATAGGTGAGTCGCCCGTCGTCAGTGGTCCGTTGCGAGTGGCTACCTGATAATTATATGAAGGATCGGGGAGTTTTTTTATCGACCGCGGAATGAAATATCAGCGACTTCAGCGTGCAAACTCATGATTAAGGGAGCATAGCGAAAGAACAGAATTAAAATATAAAATATCGGTTTAGACCCAAAATCAAATTTGCTCCAATATTGGTGGCTATGGGGTTATTGCTGTTCTATCGCAACGCTCCCTAAACCATTCAGACAGTGCACGATTTCGCTGCTGATAATTCATTCCGCTATGATGAAGGGTTGGCTGGAAAAACTGCCCGAACCTCAATTATGTAAAATAATGACCGTAATCAAGAAATTAAAAAAAGATGTCCACAACGATCATTTGCAATCGATCGGTAATCATGCCACAACGGACTACGGCCAACGGACAACGGACCCCGAAACGTGGCTGAGCATTGATTTTGAGCGCTTAGACTACCGCAAAGCCTGGGCACTGCAGGAAGAACTTGTCACGGCCCGCAGAACGGGCAGCTTGCAAAAGGATATTGTTTTGTTCCTGGAGCATCCGCCGGTTTTCACCCTGGGCCGCAGAGGCGGTCGGGAGTGCATGCTGGTGTCGGATGCGTTCCTTGAAAAAGCCGGTATCCCGATTATCCAGGTCGAACGCGGTGGAACTATCACCTATCACGGGCCGGGCCAGCTGGTGGCATATCCGATTGTGGATTTGCAAAGCGCCAGAATAAAGGTCGTGGATTTTGTCAGCGGTCTGGAAGACATTATGTTGCAAACAGCTAAAAACTGGGGCATTGCTGCCGAGCGCAATGATGCCAACCGGGGCATCTGGGTGGGGGAAAAGAAAATGGGCAGCATCGGAATTGCCGTGCGCAGGGGAATCAGTTTTCACGGACTGGCATTAAATGTCCAGACCGATTTGACACCCTTTGGCTGGATACAGCCCTGCGGCCTGCAGGACGTCGGTATGACCAGCATGCAGCTGGAAAGTGCGCAACCGCTATCGATGCAACAGGTGAGCACGGACATTAAAAAACAGTTTGAAAGGGTATTTGGTATTCAATTGGTTCAGAAAAGCCGGTTCGATTTGGATTCAATCCTGGAAAACGTCGCTTTATAAAGCAGTGTTTAGTGTTTTGTTTTTCGTGTTTTGTGTTCGATCTTATGGCCAGTTATTCACACCAAACACCAAACACTAAACACCAAACACAACCATAACAATGACCCAACAACGTCAAAAGAAGCCGCGCTGGCTAAAAAAAAGACTGCCTACCGGGCCGGCATATGAAAATGTCAAGAACCTGATCGGCAAGGACCGCTTGCACACCGTGTGTCAAGAGGCCAAATGCCCGAATATCTGGGAGTGTTACTCGCAGCGGACAGCGACATTTTTGATTATGGGTTCGCGCTGCACCCGCAACTGCCGGTTTTGCTCTGTTGCCCAAGGACCGACAGGCCCGCCCGATCCAGCCGAACCGGCCCGGGTAGCTGAGGCCGCTCGACAAATGGCGCTGAAATATGTCGTCGTCACCTCGGTTACCCGCGACGATTTAGCGGATGGGGGCGCTTCCTATTTTGCTAAAACCATCTTCGAAATCCGCCGGCAGATTCCCGCAGCGCTGATCGAAGTGCTGATACCCGATTTTCAGGGTGACGCTGATGCGCTGCAAACCGTTGTGAACGCCCGGCCGGATGTGCTCAACCATAATATTGAGACCGTACCCCGCCTGTATACGCTGGTTCGACCGCAAGCGCGCTATGAGCGATCGTTACATCTGCTGGAGCGGGTGCGGTCATTGAATCCCAAAATACCGACCAAATCGGGCCTGATGCTGGGACTGGGGGAAACTTCGGCAGAAATCCGCTCGACCCTAAACGATCTGGTAGATATGGGTTGCCGAATTCTAACGTTGGGTCAATATTTGCAGCCTTCAAAAACACACTTGCCAGTCAAACGTTTTGTGCCTCCTGAAGAATTTGATCAATGGCGCCAAACTGCCATCGAAATGGGTTTTTGGGAGGTAGCCAGCGGACCATTTGTGCGCAGCTCTTATCATGCCAAAGAGCTCTACCAGGCCGTCGGTCCGCTTATCTTGAAGTGCGACGCCGCCGAAGTGACGTTGCGTTCACCTCGGGCAGATACGAACAGACGCATTAAATTAAGTAACGAGGTATAAATTTGGGTGCTCCATCGGTTTGGGCTGAAATCGACCTAAAAGCCATTGCGCACAACGTCAACGAATTGCGCCGTATCACTCAGCCCGGTGCCCATCTAATGGCGGTCGTCAAGGC
>JASFIG010000373.1:0-4909 GCA_050122795.1 Desulfobacterales bacterium | reverse complement strand
CCAAATGGTGGAAGCCTATCAGCGCGTCAAGGCGGTCGGGTTGACAAATGTTCGTCTGGGCAATGTGGGCGTGTTTGTCCGCTCGGCTGAGGATCAGGCTTATTTGACGGAAAACGTCGACCCGGATGCCTATTAATTAACCACGGACCCACACAGACATACACAGACTTTTTATTCCTACAAAACTGCACGTGAAGAAGCCTACCGCCTTCAAGCAATGGCAAAAATATAATCGCAAAGCGATTGACATTTTTTGGCCGGTCCGAGCTCGCCGCGCCATAGCATGCGCGGAGGCGGATCGATCGGCCAAAAGGTTAGTGTGGGTCTGTGTGGGTCTGTGGCTAATAAATCAAACTATCAGAGTTTCTTCGCGGCAAGATCAGATATACGCGAGTAAAAGACCAAAGGACGGTAAGATTATCATCTATCATCAGTGGTGGGAAAGGAAGAAAATCACCAGGCTTTCGACCACTTCGGCCATAAATTCAAAATCCAGTTTATCCATGGTGTCAGCCGCGGTGTGATAATACGGGTTCCGGAAAAAGGCCGAATCGGTCACCATCACCGCCTTATAGCCCTTGTCCCAAAAAGAGGCATGATCGCTGAGCCGGACCGCCGGCATGATGTATCCGTTGAAGGGTACCGTTAACTTGACCACGGGAAGATCCTCATTTTTTTGAAACTGCGCAACCAGGTCTTTGGCAAAACCGCGGCTTTTAAAATTACTGACAATGCCGATAAAATTGCCGGCTTCGGGGTAATCCATGAACATCAGCGGGAACGGGTAATTCTGGCAGCCCGGCTCATGACAGGCGTAGCCGACCATTTCCAGGCAGATCATGCCGTCAATTTTTTCTTTTTGTGCGCGGGCCGTTCGGGCGTACACCCGGCTGCCCATATGGCGGGTGCCGTACACGGGCGGCTCCTCAAGCGCAAAGGAAACAAACCTGATCGCCAGATCCAAAGTGTCATTTTGCGGCTGTTGGGCCAACAAGCGGGCGACCTCCAGCTGCACGGCAGTCGCGCTGGCATTGTCATCGGCGCCTACCGTCCCGCTGACCGAGTCATAATGGGCGCCCAGCAGAAGGCGCGATTGGGGGTTTTTACCAAACGATATGTCGGCAATGACATTGGCGACCGGCAGCTGGGCATAGGAATACGCCTGGGTATCTACCACGAGACCCAGTTCCTCATAAAAAGATGATATGTAGGCTGCCGTTTTCTTGAGATTCTCGGGCCTGTTGACGCTGCGTTCACCGATGGTCACGGTCAGGGCATGTAAATGTTCTTGCAAATGTTGGCGGATCTGTCGGCGATCGATCATAACGCCCTCCTTCCTATCGGCATGAAGGTTACCCGTCAGAGAGGTTCCCAGCAGGATGGCAGTCATAAAACCTATGGTTGAAAATTTGAGCAGCATATTTATACTGGTAACCGTGAAAGATTATTCTCTAAAAAAGCTTCATCGATGGAACCTGACGCCGCGAGAGGCCGTTGCGCTGCAAACAAAGCTTGCTCAACAAGTGATTCGAAAAAAACGTGGCCGGCCGCATGATATGAACTCCGTCGCCGGTGTTGACACCGCCTATCACCAAAACAGCGCCTGTGCAGCGGTGGTGGTATTCAGCCTCGAGGATCTGAAGATTGTGGAAGAAGTCGCGGCCGTGCAACCGGCCCGGTTTCCCTACATTCCCGGCCTGCTTTCATTTCGCGAAGGCCCGCTGATTTTAAAAGCGTTGAGTCGTTTGAAAGCAGCACCGGATGTCATGATGTTCGACGGCCAGGGAATTGCGCACCCCCGCCGCTTCGGCCTGGCCAGTCATATCGGGCTGCTCACCGGCATGCCGGCCATCGGCTGCGCCAAAACCAAATTGATTGGTGATTACCGGGCGCCCCAAGGCGCCAGAGGAAGCACATCCGACCTGACGGATGCCGGCGAAATCATCGGCGCGGTGGTGCGCACCCGCACCGGCGTCAAACCTGTATTCGTGTCCATTGGCCACCGCATGGATTTAGACAGCTGCATCCGGGTTGTTTTAAAATCCTGCCGGGGCTATCGGCTGCCCGAACCTTTGCGCCGTGCCGACCATCTCGCGAGAGAAAAACTATAACCACAAAGACACAAAGGGCACAAAGTTCAAAAAATAAATTAATCTTGATTTGTCATTAATTTTCTTCGCGGTCTTCGTGCTTTTCGTGGTGAGACAACTATCGAAAAGAAAGATATAGCCACTAAGACTCAAAGACACAAAGGATAAAAATTAAATTTATAATTAAAATAGATCTTTCTTTGTGTGCTTTGTGCCTTTGTGGTTAAACAAAATCATTTGTTCATCAGGTCTTCTATTTCTTCGGCTTCGCGCGGGATGGTTCGGGTCAAATCAACCGGACCTTTAGAAGTGATGAGGATATCATTTTCGATGCGGATCCCGATGGCCTCGTCCCGGATGTAGATCCCGGGCTCACAGGTAAAGACCATGCCGGACACAAACTTGTGATGTCGATCGCCGTAATCATGCACATCCAGTCCCAGATGATGGGAGGTGCCGTGCGGATAAAACTTTTTATAAAGCGGTTCATCCTCGGATTGCTTTTGAATGTCCGCCTTTTTGAGCACCCCCAGACGAATCAGCTCGGCCTCCATTAATTTGACCACCGCATTCTGATATTTTTCGAGCGTGTTGCCCGGTTTGAGCATCTGTATGGCCGCTTTTTGAATCTTCAGCACTGCATTGTAGACCTCTTTTTGCCTTTTGGAAAATTTTCCGTTTACCGGCAGCGTGCGGGTGACATCGGCGGCATAGTTGGCAAACTCGGCCCCAAAATCGATGAGCACCAGGTCACCCTTCTGACACTGCTTATCATTTTTTACATAGTGCAGGGTACAGGCGTCGATGCCGGAAGCCACGATGGTTTCATAGGCCGGGCCGCGGGAGCGATTGCGCATAAACTCATGCACAATTTCGGCTTCAATCTCATATTCCCACACTCCGGGCTTAATAAACCCAAGTAGACGCCGGAAGGCTTTTTCAGTGATGCCGCAGGCCTTTTTGATTAACTCGATTTCGGCAGGGGATTTGACGGCCCGCAGATGGTTCATAATGGGCGCCACGCGTTCATAATGGTGCAGCGGAAACGTTTGCCGGCACCATTTAAGAAAGCGCATGTCCCGGGTTTCGACAATATCCGGTGCCCGCAGATGCTCATTGGTGTTTAAGTAAATATATTCAGACTCGATGATCAGTGGCCGCAGAATCGTACTCAACTCTTTCGTCCAGTGCACCGATTGGATACCGGAAATCTCCCGTGCTTCCGCCTTGGTAAACTTGTGGCCCTCCCAGGTGGCAATCTGCTCGTTGGTTTCCCTGACAAACAGGATTTCTTTTTGCTTATTGTCGGGGGCATCCGGGCAAATCAGCAGTACGGTTTCTTCCTGATCGATGCCACTCAAATAAAAGATGTCTGTCTGCTGGCTGAACGGATGGTTGCCATCAGCACTGGTGGGCATGACATCATTGGAATTGAAAATCGCAATCGATTTTGGTTTGAGCTGCTTGCTGAAACGCTGCCGGTTTTTCACAAATAAGCGGGAATCAATTTTCGAATATAGCATGTTAATTACCTATTAGAGATCAACGGTTAATCTAAAGCCAAAGAAATTATATCAAAATGCATCTCACATATTCAGGTTGAGCCCGTTGCCCGTTTTCCCGTTGGCCGGTTAGAAGAAGAGTAGCAGAAATGCCTCATCAGGTGTGTTGTATACTTAATTGCATGAGGGCTCGGGGAGTTTTCCCAACCAACCCCTCGTCATAGCGGAATGAATTATCAGCAGCGAAATCGTGCACTGTCTGAAGGGTTTAGGGAGCGTTGCGAAAGAGCAGCCATAACCCCAGAGCAGCGTAAGAGCGTACATTCGATTTTGTGTCTTACCCATTATTTTTTATTTTAATTCTGTTCTTTTGCTACGCTCCTTTAACTATGAGTTTGCACGCTGAAGTCGCTGATATTTCATACCGCGGTCAATTAAAGAAAAACTCTCCTCGACTACATAAAATGCAGAGCCAGTGGTGTCAAGCAAACAATCTTTAATCAGGTTTAGCCCGTTGTCGGCCGAAGGTTCTCGTGGAACGGGATTGATCCGTTCGCCCGTTAAGTAAAATCTAATCTTAATTCATTTTATCCGGCTTCGGTACCTAAACCATTGTAACAGGCTTATATTTTGGTATCATCACCCATTTTTCAACTATAAAGAGATACTTTTAGGCAGGACATAAAAAAGCGCCTGAAGCTGAAAAGCATATCATCGATTTTTTTCACTTCAGACGCTTTGGCTAATTTTGATGTATCCCAATCTAAAATAAAACGAGCGGATAAACCTTGATGACCGCATCAAACTTGGCTTTTTTGTCGTCTTCGCCTGTCACAACGCCCTGCTCACCCTCGACGATCGTCAAGATCGTCTTTAACGGATAGCTGTACTGAACCTTTTTCTCTTTTACCATAACACTGAAGAATTCTTCGTTGGCTTCAACCAGCTCGGCCTCCTTGATTTCGGCAGAATTATCGTAGTTGATGCCGATAGCCTTACCTTTGTATCTTTTAAGCAGTCCCAAGAGTTTGACATAGTTGCTCTGGCCGGCGGCCACCTCAACGTTTTCGGCGGATTCTTCAGCCCTGGTCTGAGCGGCTTTTTGCTTTTTCAATGCATCTGCTTTGGCCTGGTCGGCTTTCTTTTTCTTGAGAGCCAGTGCCCGGACCCTGGCGGCTTTCTTTTTCTTCAATGCCTCCGCTTTGGCCTGAGCGGCTTTTTGCTTCTTTAATGCTTCGGCTCTAGCCCTGACCAGCTTTTTCTTCCTTAGGGCGGCTGCTTTCGCCTGTGCCGCTTCTTCTTTTTTGCGGGCTTGGG
>JASFIG010000372.1:0-4929 GCA_050122795.1 Desulfobacterales bacterium | reverse complement strand
CCGGTCGGTTTGGTTTTTATTACCAAAAATTAAATATAGACAGGGCAGGCACCGTTTGTCGCAGTTGTGCTGCACTTCACGTATTCGAGATTAACCAGCGAACCAGATAGCTTAGAATGAAGGTTGCAATCAATCCCCCGCACCAAAGCGCCGCAAACCACATCCACTGCCGCTTCTTATCAGTAGGCGCTTTCATGAGATGCTTTTCCCCTGAAGATATAATAGCAATAGCCGACATAAACAAGTATCAATGGCAACATCACAGCCGTGCCAATCAGCAGCAGTGATTGAGACTCGGGCGCCGCAGCTGCCCGCCGAAACGTTATTTCAAATGGTATAATGTAGGGCCACATGCTGATGGCAATGCCGATATAACCGGTCAGAAAAACACCGAAGCTCAATAAGAACGGGCGAACTTCTCGGCCCGCATGCAGATCGCGCCAGATAATAATGAGCATAACCAAGCTGGCAGTCGGTATGGGCAGCAGAAAGAAGAAGTTGGGTAAGCTAAACCAGCGCATTCGAATCTCTGGATTCATGACCGGCATGCTGATGCTGACGATCGCCAGAAATATTGCCACGTACCCGATCACATACGATGCGCTCTTGCGGGCCCAGGCCTGGGTTTCGTCTTCGGTTTTCATGACCAGCCAGGTCCCGCCCAGCAGCGCGTATCCGAATACGACCGCCACGCCGGTCATAACACTGTAGGCATCGAGCCAACCGAATGCACCGCCGGCATACTTGCGCCCTTCGACTTCGATTCCCTGCACGATGGCGCCAATGATGACCCCTTGCATAAAAGCCGCCACAAGAGACCCAAAATGAAAAGAGTGATCCCAGATGCGTCTGGATTTACCGGTGGCCTTAAAACGAAACTCGAACGCAACGCCCCGAAAGATAAGCCCCAGCAGCATGATGATGACCGGTATGTAAAGCGCCGGCATCAGGACGACATACGCCAGCGGAAATGCGGCAAACAGGCCGCCGCCGCCCAGGATCAACCAGGTTTCATTGCCGTCCCAGAACGGCGCAATGGAATTCATCATGCGGTCCCGGCAGCGGTCGGTGGGTGCGAACGGGAATAGGATGCCCACTCCGAGGTCAAAGCCGTCCAATAAGATATACAGGAAAATTGCGGTGGCGATCAGCAGGTACCATATCAACGGAAGATCCACAAAACTTTCAAAACTAAACATGCTGACCTCCCTTCTCGCCGGCCAGGTCCGTGACAATGGGTGGTTTTTCGACGCCATGATCACCATAGGCCGCTGGCTCGGCCTCGGGGCCCTTGCCGATCAACTTTAATATGTAATAACTGCCGGCACCGAACACGAAAACATAAACAATCACAAAGGCAATCAGGGAGATAGCGATCGATGTTCCGATGACCGGCGATGTGGCATCAGATGTTCGCATCAGACCCTGGACAATCCAGGGTTGACGGCCCACTTCGGTAACAAACCATCCGGCCAGCACGGCAATGAAACCGGCGGGCGTCAGGGCCATACACCAATACTGGAACCAGCGCGTGTCGAACAACCGTTTTCTAAAATAAAGGATAATAGCGATTACGCCGGTTGCGATCATCAGCACACCAATGCCTACCATCAGTCGAAAGGACCAAAACACGACTGCCACCGGCGGGCGCTCGTCTGCCGGCCACTCCTTTAGTCCCTTGACTTCGCCGTCAAGATCGTGAGTCAGGATGAGACTGGACAAGCTCGGTATTTCAATGGCGTATTTGGTTTTCTCCTCCTGCTGATCCGGCATGCCAAAAAGGACCAGGGGCGCACCGCGTTGGGTTTCCCAGAGGCCCTCCATGGCGGCCACCTTGGCAGGCTGGTGCTTGAGCGTGTTGAGTCCGTGCAGATCACCGAACACCAGCTGCATGGGAGCGACAAATATGGCCATGATCATGGCCATGCCAAACATAACCCGGGCATGCTGCACATGGCGCTGTCGCCACAGGTAATAGGCACCGATGCCGGCCACGGTAAAAGCGGTCGTCAGATAGGCGGCGGTGATCATGTGCACAAATCGAAAGGGAAACGAAGGATTGAAGATGATTTCCAGCCAGCTGGTCGGGTATAATAAACCGTCCTGGCCCACACTAAATCCTTGCGGCGTCTGCATCCAGCTATTGGCCGACAGAATCCAGAAAGCCGATATCATGGTTCCCACCGCAACAATGACGGTGGACGCAAAGTGCATTTTGGGGCTGACGCGGTTCCAGCCGAATAACATGACCCCTAGAAAGGATGCTTCCAGGAAAAAGGCTGTTAACACCTCATAACCCAGCAATGGCCCCAGCACATTGCCGCCGGCATCCGCAAATCGTGACCAGTTGGTGCCGAATTGAAATGCCATCACCACTCCGGAAACCACCCCCATTCCAAAGGTCACTGCAAATATCTTGACCCACATACGGTAAACATCGGCATAGACCTGATTGCCGGTTTTGAGCCAGCGCCATTCGAGCACCGCCAGCCAGCTGGCGAGCCCGATGGTGAACGCTGGAAAGAGGATGTGAAAGGCTACGGTGAAGGCAAATTGAACTCGTGACAGCCAGACGGGATCTAAGTTCTCAAACATAAGCAGCTCCCTGGGTTGGATATCGGACTTGTGCTACAAAATTTTATAAGCGCTTAAGGTAATAATATCCTACTGTGTGTCAAGAGGGTGGAGATCACTCCTATCGAATTTGGATTTCGATGTCAATGAAAACCACTTCGGGCCTTTACTGTTTATCGAACAGCAGCATTAAAACGTATAGTAGCAGGAGGCTGCCCGGGAAAACGAGCATCGCGATCGCCCAATCCGACCATGAGGTGGGTTTTACCTCTCTTTTGACGAACAGAGATTCGTCGATACGAGTTTGATTTTTTCGCACAAAATCATTGGCGTAATGCGGCATAACCTGTTCTGACATGTATCTTGCATAATCCTTTTTAATACGATCGGCGGATACAGGCCATCCTTCTGCGGATTTATGGAATAGGTCATATTCAGTCCGGCCGGTTGCCAGTGAAAGTCTGTAAAATGAATTCCGGCGGGCGTTCAACTCGGCCCGGCTGTCATTTTGAAATTTACGAATCATAAACCAAAACAGGTATCCCACAAGTAGCAGCGCGCAGATCCCTGCAGTTAAGTGAAAACCAGATGCATGTCGCGGCACTTCAAATCTCTCTTTTTCAATTTGCATAAGCTGCATCTGGGACAGTGCGTTGATATTTTCCGGCCGGTCTGCCGGGCTGACCCATAGAAAAATCGCCATGCCCAGCATGCCCAGCATCATGACCGCTAAGCTTTTATTTTTTATGATATTCATATCAGCACCTTCCTTATCAAGGGCCGTGTATCGCTAACTGCTCGAATATGAGTAGCATATTTAAACCCTGAAAATGTCACAAACCTTGATCACAGTGCTCTGACCGAGGTTTGACGTGTCTGTATTGAAACGTTAACAAAGCAAAAATGAGTGTATACCCGGATATGCTTGTCATCAATCTGCATTTTGTCAACCATGGATCTCGTTTTGTTGATCCGTCGGATAACAGTGGATTTCCGGCCAAAAAGAGAAGCCCATCTGTCTGAATATTTTTCGATGACAGCATTATTGCCCGTTGAATTTATGTCCTGTCTACGGAAAAAAATTACCTGTTGTTGAGTAATTCCTTCTTTATTGTCTTCAATAAATATAGCTTTCTTTATGTGTTGTTTGCTACCGCCTGGCAGGGATTAAGCTATATGTATAGTTAAAATTGATAGCTCATAAAATGCCTCAAGCCGACAACGATTGAATTATTCCAATGTAATTTTTGGCAGCGCCGTTCTGTATGTATGACCACCAAAATCTTCTAAAGCATTACCAACTCAACATTTGATGGTATGGCTGCCGGCTGCCTCGCAGACTACGATAGAAAAATGGGCCTGAAATTGAAGCCTGGGTAGTCATTATAAAAACATTTAATATTTACTTAAAATGATTTTTCGATTATGAATAAAATTCATCAAAACATATCTTTAAAATTCTGGCACGATACCTGCTTTATGACGTCCGGCCCCCGCGAGCCCCGGGCCCATAAAACAAAATCTGGATTATGATCGATGTGACCGTGATCTCAATATTTGCTTTTTCGCATTTTAAGCTGGCGCAAGGGGGGATTGAAAGTGGAAAAACGAGGAATTGTTAACAGGCAATCAAAAATATTCCGGTCAATGGCGGTATGTGCCATCCTTTATATAGCCTTTGCTTTACTGCCGGTAGCCGATGCCCAAAATTTAGGTGTTGCGGTGGTTTCGACTCGCGCGCAGTGGAATAAAGCCCTTTCCGAAGCAACCGCCGGCAGAATCGATGTAATCCGGATTGCGCCGGGCAGCACCATCGATATCACCCGGGAAAATCCCTGGCAGATTCCAGCAGACGTCCGTATCGAAGGAAACGCTGAAAACACCGTTCTGATCACCCGAGCAGCCTGGGAAAACCACAACTGGAGTGCCCTTCAAACAGCCGGCCCCGGTGTTGTCATCAGCGGCATCATCTTGCGTGGACCGCTGACAGGCACCTGTTCGTGGCCGGTTGCTCCTGGAACATACGTTGCCTGCGATCCACCGCCTGTAGACGACAGCTGGTATTCAGGAGGGGTGCATCTGGGCCATATCGACAGCATCGTGGAGTTCAGCGACATCAGTGGTTTTATTCATCACGGTGTTGTGGCCACCCCCGGCACCCGCGTTTACGCCAACCACATCCACCATAACGGCCGGCGGTCTCTGGCCCAAAGGGGCGATATGGGTTACGGGGTCGCGGTCTACGGCTATACCAACGAAGACCTTCCGCTTATCGATTACAATTTATTCAGTCACCATCGACATGCCATTGCCACACCGGGCAAACCGGCTGACGGCAGCGGTGCGGGTAGCAGC
>JASFIG010000371.1:0-4967 GCA_050122795.1 Desulfobacterales bacterium | reverse complement strand
GGAGGACGAGTACGATATAGAGCATGAGATTTCGTCCTCGTCGTCGTCCTCGTACTCGTCCTCGAGAACTCAAGTCACCAAAAACCCGCAACCCGCAACTCAAAACCTCTGAACCCTGCTTGTCGCGGCCAGCTTGTGAAAGCGAAGCCGGAAACGCTGAACCCTGTCTGCCCGCCATAGCCTGCAAGGCGACGGCGGGAACCTGTGAACCTTTGAACCTTGAACGCTGAACCTATGTTAAGTGCGGCAGCCCCACATCCCTGAATGCCGCTCTGACCCGCTGGGTGGAACCAACGGGCACCTGTTTTTGTCGGGTCAGGATTCTGGCCGAATCAACAATGACATCGACAGCATCATTAAATTTGGCTGTTGTCCATAACTTTTGGAGCGCATGGTACCAGATCAGAGTCGCTTTATCTGTGCCGATTTCCATAGCGACCAGATAGAATGCACGGTTGGGGATACCGCTGTTGATGTGAACTCCCTGGTTGTCATCATCGCCGCTATAGTAGTCGTTCATGTGCGCCGGTTGCGGATCTTTTCCGAGAAGTTTATTGTCGTAAGCCGTGCCCGGTGATTGCATGGAACGCAGCGCCTCGCCGTAGAGGTCCGGCCCCATGATTTCATCGCCCACCAGCCAGTCCGCCTGGCCGGCATCCTGTTTAAGGACGTGTTGTGTAATGGCACTGCCGAAAACATCTGAAAAATGTTCGTTCAACGCCCCGGACTGACTGAAATACTCTAAATCAGCAGTAAACTGGGTGACACCATGCGCCAGCTCATGGGCGACAACCTCCAGAGATCGGGTAAAACTGATAAATATGTCACTATCACCGTCACCAAAGGTCATTTCATCCCCGTCCCAAAAGGCATTCATATAATCCTGCCCGAAATGAACATTGAGAATTAAGTCCATCCCTTTGTTATCAATGGAATTGCGCTTGAACATTTTACTGAAATAATCACGAACTTTGCCGGCAAACGTGTAAACCCTGTCGGCATCTTTGTCACCGGTTGCCGGTTTGCCTTCTCCCCGGACCAGCTTGACACGCTGCTCCCATTTGTTCTGGCAGTCATACACCTTGCGTTTGGCCCTGGCTCTGGTTTTGGCACCCATAAAGTCTTTGATATCGATGCGTTTTTCCGCGCGCTTTGTGCGACTAATTTTGCTCTGCTGAATGCTCAACCTGGCATTGTCAACACCGGCCCTGGCTAAGTTTTCCAAAACCTGCGGCGGAACAAATGTGCAATTGCATTGAAAATGGGCCATGGCTTCCTCCTTTCAGACTTCTGAATTTCAACCGGTGTTCATATTGGCTCAAACATAAAGTAAATACTTAACGCAGCAGTTTCGATTGTCAACAAGAATAAAATTAAGACTACAGGGGAGGCGCCGTTAAAAATTTGATGTTTTTTTTCTAAAAAAATCCCGCCGAAAGGCGGGATCAGATAAAATTAATTTATCGTGTTTTGGGTCATTTAGTTATCACCTTCACCGATATATTCCAGATAGTCAATAGCATCTTCATCACCAAGATCAGCTGCTTTACTGAAATCCGCCATGGCCTTGGCCTTGTCGCCCCATAGCAGGTACACCCGCCCTCTACCATAATAATACAGGCCATTTTGCGGTTCCTTCTGAAGTGCCATATTGATTTGCGCAATCGCTTTCTGGTACTGGCCCAGTTGACCATATGAGACGCCCTGTGAAAAATATGCCCTGCTGAAATCCGGATCCAGGACAATGGCTTTGTGGAAATACTGAACGGCGGCTTTATTATTACCGTAAGTGGAAACAAGGGCGCCTTTATCGAACCAGTATTGGGCATCCCTTTGGGTTGAGGCCTTATTCTGAGCCAATAGGCTATCGGGTGATCCGAAAACGAGAATGGCTGCCAACAGGCAGCTGAATAAGGTGGTCATTGCGGGTATTGATTTCATTTGGCACTCCTTGAGGTAAGCAATCGGATTTATTATATTGTATTGTATTGTGGTTTTGACGGAAAGTCAAAAAAAATGGCATCGCCTCTCAAGACGCCGGTGCTTGATTTAGACGCAAAATGGTTTTACTCTTGAACAAGCGTTTAAATTCCATTATTGAATGGCTTCCAACCGTTTTGCTGAAGTACCGTGCGACGCGTGTGCGTAAACAAAATAGACCTCATTTGATTCACTACCTGAATCTTGCACGGGTCGGTGAAACGGCAATTTTAACTTCGCATTCATTTTAGTGCAAGATTCAGGTGTTAAAAGACCAGGAGGCATAAATGCAACAGTACACCATCCATCCGCTGGCTGTGGGCATCAACGAGACCGATCAGGGTGTCATGACTTACTTGCGCGATTACGGCAAACGCATCTATCTGCCGATATATGTTTTTTACCTCAAGGGCGGTGATCACAACATCTTAATCGACACCGGCCTGGAACAGTTTATGATGCCGGAAGGTGCTGAGGAACAATGCGGGTTTAAAATACTGGAGTTTGAAGAAGCCCTTACAACCCAGGGATTAAAGCCAGAGGACATCGACATTATTATCCACACCCATCTGCACAATGATCATTGCGAAAATGATTATAAGTGCACCCGTGCCGATGTATATGTCCAGAAGCAAGAATATGCCTTCTTAAAGGAGCCCCATCCGGTCGATCATCGTTACTATCCGGACATTCTGGATGATGTCAATGTTGTCGAAGTCGACGGTGATGCCAATATTGCAGACGGCATTGATGTGATCCTGTCACCGGGGCACACGGTCGGCGGTCAGTCGGTGGCGGTTAACACCGCCGAGGGCCGCGCCGTCATCACCGGTTTTTGTTGCAACGACAAAAATTTCCCATCGGCCGGGCCCGCAATTGCCCCCGGTGTCCATATTGACCTGACCGAGGCGTACGATTCCATTCAAAAAATTAAAGCGATGGCCGATATTTTACTACCGCTGCATGATCTTTCTATTGGGAAGCGTAAGTCCATTCCTTAGTTCTGTGGACAGATGTAAGATAAATTAAATTTACCCGAAGTTATCGGGCTTCTTTTAACTGGCAGCTTGCCGCTTGCTCCTGGCTGCTGGCCGAAATTTGCCGATCAAATGCTGCTAATGATAAATCCCGCAACGCGAAACTCGGAAGGCGAAACCTTTGAACGCTGAACCCAGAACCCTGAACCTTTGAACCCTGAACCTTTGAACCCTGAACCTTTTAACCTTCGACAGGACAACTTGAATGACAAAAGAAAATGACCTGGTGTTGATTTACTTTGAAGAAAAACCGCTTACATTTGCGCGCATTGAAAGTATTTTGCCGGACTCTAAAAAAGACTGGTACCACGTTAAATTACTTTTACTGCAAGTGCCATTACAGGTGGTCACCTGGATCTTAAAGGATGTTTACATAAACGGCACCGAGTTTACCATGAACGGCAAAAAAATGCGCCTGGAAAAAGTGGAAAGCCCGGCCGAGCCACCAACATCAGAATCCCCAGAAAACCTGAAAACCGGTTCTACACGAAAAGAGCGCACAACCGGAGACAAAAGTGCCAAGGTCATATCGTTGGATGATCTCAAGCGTAAATCTTAGATGCCATCCACCTGGTTCATAGGTTCAGCGTTCAAAGGTTCAGAGGTTATAAAACTGTGAAATGAGGAAAGTTGCCTTTGGACAAAGACATAGGATAACAGTTACCAAAGCTCCTGAACCTATGAACCTTGAACTTTTGAACCTATGAACCCAAAAACCAAAATCGTCATCTCCGCGTCCAGACGAACCGATATTCCGGCATTTTACATGCCTTGGTTTATGGCATGTATCGATCGCGGTGTCTTTGAAGTGGTCAATCCGTTCAACCGGAAAGTCAAGGTAGTCCCAGCCACGCCGGCGGACGTGCACACGATCGTTTTGTGGTCCAAAGACTTCGGCCTTTTTTTAAAACGCGACTATGGCAAAAAACTGCAAAAAGCCGGCTACCATCTTTTTTTCAACTTTACTCTCAATTCGGCATCCCCTCAACTTGAGTCCCGGGTTCCCCCATTGGATGACCGCCTGGATCAGCTCAGAGAGCTTGGCGAGCAATTCGGCCCCTCATCGATCAACTGGCGTTTTGACCCCGTCTGTTTTTACGAAATGGGTAACGGCAGGCTTCAGGATAATCTTGGCGATCTGGGACACATCGCTGCAAAAGCGGCCGCCGCCGGTATCAGACGCTGCATCTCCAGCTTTATGGATCCTTATTCTAAAATCAAAAGACGTCTTGTTAACCGCCCGGACTTTTCTTTCCGGGATCCACCCCTGAAAACCAGGCTGCAGATTATCCGTAAAATGGAGAGGATACTTGCTTCTGAGAATATTAAACTGGGGCTTTGCTGTGAAAAAGAGGTCCTGGATCAATTGCCGGCCAGCGCATCTGTCACCCGGGCATCCTGCATCCCCAATGACCTGCTCGTTGCCCTCTTTGGCGGCAGGCTTTCATTAAAACGGGATACCGGCCAACGCATTAAAAATGGGTGCGGTTGCAGAGTGTCTGTTGATATTGGCGCTTACCATCAGCACCCCTGTTATCATAATTGTTTGTATTGCTATGCCAATCCCACCTCAAAATGACTCGGTTATCTCGTATTTATTGTCCATTTTCATATTTAGTGCTATGAGATTTTCAGATTTTTTATTAACCGCAGACGCACGCAGATTAACGCAGACAGTATCTTTTCCTTGCTCGACCTGAGCAAGGAAAAACTGCATGCCCTACGGGCAAACAGTTTTATAATGCTTTTATAGAGTCAGTAGCTTTAGCAAACTCTAACACTACACCAACTCGATTAGATTGGATTTTAATCGCGAAGCGATTGAGCGATATTGTCCGGTCAGGTCGACCGGACAATAAAATTTAAGTCGGCGGCCGTCTGCGCTCGTCTGCGGTTAAAAAAATGCAGATATATGCTGTACATTTATAGCTACTGATAAGACTACATAAA
>JASFIG010000370.1:0-4971 GCA_050122795.1 Desulfobacterales bacterium | reverse complement strand
TGGGACTTTCTGCCATATACCAAAGGTTTACATGGAGAAACTCCAGCCCGTGGTACAATTACGGCAACTTGCGCTATATGCCTGGCATAAGAAAGTCGTTCTTGAAAAAAACAATTTGAAGTTTGTAACATGTCGATTCAGTGGTTGCTTCACACCGCTGAACTCTCCGTTTGGAACAAAAATGTGGGATAAAGGCCATACAAGATATTGTGGCTATGGTAAAAGGCTTAAGACTTTTGATCTCTCCACTGCGGTCCGCAATATGGTAAGATCTGGAGTCCCTGAGCGTGTTGCAATGATGTTCTCAGGACATAAGACAAGGGCTATTTTCGACCGGTATAATATTGTAAACGATTCCGACCTTAAGTTCGCTGCACAGAAGCAACAAACCTACCTCGATTCGCAGATGGGCACAATTTCGGGCACAGTCCAGGATTTTGGCACCATAAAAGGGAATAGCCAAAATAGCTAAACCCTTGATTTTATTGGTGCCGGGGGCGGGAATCGAACCCGCATGGGCTAAAGCCCGCTGGATTTTGAGTCCAGTGCGTCTACCAGTTTCACCACCCCGGCAATCGGAGCTTATATAGGCAACTTGCATCAAGTTGTCAATACTTCGGTTTGGGACTTGTTTTACTGAATAGATTGAAATTTTTGATCAACCTTCTCTGCGAATATCTGCGGTTAAATAAGGGCCTTTCAGCAATGCTGTCTAAAACTATCAACAAATCGCATGATCATTTAATTTTCAGATGGTGACTACCCTTGAGACAGACATTCCCATATTTCTTCGGCGCTGACCTGCCCTTCGCGCAAAATGCGTGGCGGGTCCCGGGTGATGTCGATAACCGTCGACCCGATACCGCTTTCAAGCGTGCCGCCATCCAGGGTCATATCCACCTGGGTGGTAATTTGGGAATCCAGATCCGCTACACGGTGGCACCCCTGATGCCCGGACACATTGGCGCTGGTACCGGTGATGGGGCTACCAACCTGTTTGACCAGCGCAAAAGCCACGGCATGACCGGGGACGCGTACGCCGATTTTCGTGCTGCCGGCAGTCAATTGATGCGGTAGCATCTCTTGCGCTTCAAAAACCACGGTCAGCCTGCCGGGCCAGAACGTCTGCATGAGGGCCTCGGCTACTCTTGGAATATCGGTTACCAGATGCTTTAGCCGCTGCTGGCTATCGATCAACACCAGGATTGGATTGTCCGCAGGGCGCTGTTTGATGTGGACCACCCGATCAAGAGCACCCGCGTCAAAGGCATCCGCGCCCAACCCGTAAAGGCAGCGGGTGGGGAAGGCCACCACCCCACCCTGCCGGATAAGTTCAGCCGCCTCCTTGATGATCTCAGGCTCGGGTTTTTCCGGATTTATTTTTATTATTTGCGGGTTCACGGTTCTGGGTTCAGAGGTTCAGGGCTCGGGGTTGTCGGTTGGAAGTTGCGGTTCACAGGCTTCATGCGGCAAACATTTTTTTGCTCAGCTCTCAGATCTCAATGGCCAGATCTACATTAACCCTGAACCTTTGAACGTTGAACCTTTGAACCTGATGACTGAACCCTGACATCAGACGCCTGAAACCCGAAGTAATTTACACCTAAGCCCAATTAGACTTGATTTTCAAGCTTCTTGGCTTTTTGCTCGACCTTGAGGGCCATGTCCTGTTTGAAAGCCTCAAATTTGGCCGTCAGGTCCTCGTCAGCCAGGGCCAGGATCTGAACAGCCAGTATTCCGGCATTTCTGGCGCCCGGTTTTCCGATCGCCATGGTCGCTACCGGAATACCGGGGGGCATTTGAACGGTGGCCAGCAGGGCATCCAACCCCTGCAGGCAGGAAGAATCAATGGGGACACCGATGATGGGAAGGCTGCTGTGCGCTGCCATGGCACCGGCCAGATGCGCCGCATGTCCGGCCCCGGCAATAATCACTTTGATACCCCGCTCACGGGCTCTATGGGCCCAAGTGGCTGCCCGTTGCGGGCTGCGATGGGCAGAAGCAACGGTTATTTCAAAAGCGACACCGAATTCCTGCAGGACATCCGCTGCGGCCTTCATAACGTCCAGGTCAGAGTCACTTCCCATAACAATGCCGACTTGTGGTTTTGTTTCCGCGCTCAATTTTCCTCCTTCTTCTAGTGAGAAATGAACTAAAATGTAAATTGAACTAAAATGAGCTAAAATTAAGGTACAGTGGCTACGGTAGTGAAACTTTAGCATTTAAGGCATTTTAAATTTTAGACATCTTTCTTTGCTAAATTTTCCAGCACTGCCATTTTTTTCTGATCCAGTTCCTGCCGGCTGATCCGGGCCCCTCTGATGCCGCCGTTTAGTGCGATTTCCGACAGGTAGCAGGCATCGTTTTCCAAAACCATCAGATCCAGGTGAGCGTAGGGAAATTTCCCCCGCTGCATGACCGCACGGCAAAATTCTTCCTGTTGCGCACTCAACGCGTAGACAGAACTGGTTCCCCCCAGCGTTATGTTTACCCTGAAATTGTGAGGATTGTGGCGGGTGTAAGCTTCGACATAATCTTCCACAATGATGATACGCACATCGGTAAATTGTTTCTGAAAAGGTTGCAGCACAAACGGATAGGCCGATTGATCCAGGGCCATAAAGCTATACAGGGTTTCCATGGTTTCCCAGCGGCGGATTCCATGGCCACAGTGCATGCCATCCTGCTTGGTCACCACCGGCCCGATATCCCGCTGTTTATATACATTCAGGGCCTCGATTAAATCAGTGCGGCGGGGAATCACCCGGGTATGCGGCAGCATCCATTTTTTTAAAACAAACGCCTGGGCAACTTTTGAATTATTCAGGATCTGTGCGAGCGGCGAAGGCAGGCAGCGGATACCGCGCGCGTGCATATCGATCAGCAGGGTGTGCTTTAGATATTTCAGCGACAGGTTGCCAATAAAAACATCACCGCCGGATAATTCATGATAGAGCGCTTTGAGCTCGCGATTATTTTTGACAATCATAGGCTCACTGTCTGCTTTGATGGTCCTCGATGCAAAGCGTGATAAGTTCGTCAAGAAGGCGGCCAAAACTGAATCCGGCAACCTCGGCGGCCTGTGGCAGCAAACTGGTTGCCGTCATTCCCGGGATGGTGTTGGTTTCCAGAACAAATACCTGGCCATCCTTCAGGATCATATCCGTTCGGCTGTAGCCTTTGCAAAAAAGAGCGCTGTGTGCTGTTTTGGCATAGGCCTGCGCTTTAGCGGTCATCTGATCATCAATACGGGCCGGACAGATTTCCTGGGTAACGCCGGCCGTATATTTGGCCTCGTAATCGAAAAACTCGTGTTGATCGTCGGGAATGATCTCAATCAGCGGCAGGGCCAGCAGTTCACGGTTACCGAGCACTCCGCCGGTCAGCTCGATGCCCTCGATGTAACTCTCAAGCAAAACGGTGGTATCATGGGCAAAGGCTTTTTCCACAGCCGCTGCAATGGCGTCCGCTGATTTTACAATGCTCATGCCGACACTGGAGCCCGCCTCGTTGGGCTTGACCACCAGCGGCAGGCCGAGCTGTTTTTCCCAGGCTGGTGGGTCCAACGGATCCCCTTTTTGGATCGCAATATAGGGCGGCACCGGCAGACCGGCTTTTTCATAAAGATATTTCGCCGCCAGCTTATTCATGGCAATGGCGCTGCCGAGAACACCCGAGCCCTGATACGGAATGCCAAGCAGTTCAAGAAGACCCTGGACCGTCCCATCTTCTCCGAACGGGCCGTGCAGGATAATCAGGGCCGCATCGATGCCGGGAGCATCCTCCACCAGGCGGGCCAGATCGGTTTTGGGGTCATAGCGGATGATCTGATATCGATCCTTGTCCAGGGCTTCAAATACCTGATCACCACTGTTTAAAGACACTTCGCGTTCCGATGAAACCCCGCCTGAAAGCAGCGCTAAAGTTAATTTTCCCATGGCTCTCACCCTTTTATGTAAGGTTCAGCGTTCAGGGTTCCGCGGTTCAAGGTTCTGAGTATGGTTTAGCAAGTTTCAAGAGAGATGCAACAAAGCTTTTTCTCACTCAGTCTATAGTCCTCATTGCTCAAACTTTCTCCAACCCTGAACCCTTGAACGCCTGAACCTTTGAACTTTAAAATAGCTATTTGCCCTTCTTGCTTTTGGAGACGGACGTTTCGAGCTTTTCAATCAATTTATCCGAGTACTTCTTTTCTTTGGGCTGTGCGAATGCGCTCCTCAATAATTCTGGCAAAACCAGGTATCATCATCACTCCGGGGTGTTCAGTGTTTGGTGTTTGGTGTTTTATATCATTTTTGCACATATTGTCCAATGAAATTCGCGGCGTCATTCTGCTCCTTTATTCTGACTTTTGACCGCTGGCGCCTGGCTGCTGACACTTGCGCATTCAGACTGTATATTAGGTCGCGATTGGGAAAAACCGAGGACGAGGACGAGTAGGAGGACGAGGAGGATAAGGAATATACGAATTCGTCCTCGTCGTCGTCCTCGTGCTCGTCCTCGAAAATTTAAATCACCTAACCCGAAATCCAAAATCTGCAATTTGAAATCCGCAATCGAGAAACCCTTGAACCGTTGAACCCTGAACCCCTAAAATCCGTTTGACCCTGCTGCCTGCAATTTGTTAATGAAGGCTCCATGTGTATAATCTAAGGTCCAACATCCACCTGAAAGGAAAAGTGCATGAAACGGATTGCCTTTGCCGGAACCGACGGTCGAACCCTGTTGTGCGCCCTGGTGGTATCAACGGCTACCAGCGAAATATATAACGACGCATTCCAAGGCGTTGTTGTGCGGGGAACACCTTCGATGCCAAAATTTGCGGAAGCAATGAACTGGCCGATTGCCTTTATCCCAACAGAAGGGAATTCTTATGATGAATATGCAGCGGCCATTATCGATGCCCTCAAAAAGGATACATTCGACTATGTCGTCCCGATGCCCGAAGCACTTTTGTTTGATGGGTTGGTC
>JASFIG010000369.1:0-5020 GCA_050122795.1 Desulfobacterales bacterium | reverse complement strand
CGGGGTCGCGGTCTACGGCTATACCAACGAAGACCTTCCGCTTATCGATTACAATTTATTCAGTCACCATCGACATGCCATTGCCACACCGGGCAAACCGGCTGACGGCAGCGGTGCGGGTAGCAGCTATGAGGCCAGGTACAACCGCGTGGTCGGCCCGAACCGGGGTCACGTCTTTGATGTGCATGGCTGGAATGAAAGCCCGACAAGACACCATCTGCCCAACGATGCCGGTGACACATTTATCTTACACGGTAACGTTGTCATCGAAAACGATTTTCCGGCCTTCAGCTTCCGGGGCACGCCTTCCGGTTCGGCCCTGGTTGACGGCAACTGCTTCACGCGGCATGCCTACTGGGGCGTGCAGGAATTTCCGGTATACGAAAACGGTGTCGAGGTCTCACGCAGCAAGATCTGGGACAGCGATCCGATGGAGAATATAACCCTTACCCCCCGCAATCAGGGCGGCTGCAAGCTACCGGCGGCTGCTACCTGTGCCGGGCGCGCGGCTACGATTATTGGCACTGAAGGAAACGATATCCTCTATGGGACAGCAGGGCCGGACGTCATCGCCGGTTTGGGCGGAAAGGATGTCATTCTCGGTCTGGCTGGAGAAGATGTGATCTGTGGCGGTTCCGGTCACGATGCGATCCTGGGCGGCAGCGGTGATGACAACCTGCACGGTGATGCCGGTAACGACACTGTCGACGGCGGGCCCGGCAAGGATCAGATACGCGGTGAGGCCGGCGATGATTCGCTTTATGGCGGCGACGGTGATGACCAGATGCACGGTCACGGCGGTAAAGATTATATGCGCGGCGGCAACGGCAACGACATTATCCGCGGCAACGACGGCGACGACAGGTTATACGGAGATGCCGGTAAAGACGATCTCAATGGTGGCGCCGGCAACGACCGCATAGACGGCCAGGTCGAGCAGACGGCCCTTGGCGGCGGTGGCAGCGCCAACACATTTCAGGCGGCCTCCATGAGTACTGCCGCCGGCAGCATGCAGGGCCTCAGGCGCATGTATCCCGGCATTTACTACGGTACTCAATTTCACGCGAACGCCCACGTGGTCAAAGTCGACCTGCGCGAGCCGGGTATCACCTTGCATGCCTCCGGACCGCCGCACAACGGCAAAACGACTTACCGCTATGCCAGAGATGCCGGCATGAATGTGGCCGTCAATGGTGATTGGTTTTCGGGCCGCACACCAGTGGGACACGCCAAGACCGACGGCAATCTATGGCACCGGGAATTCTCACCACACTGGAAGGCGTTTGGCTGCAATTCGCGAAGTGAGTGTTTTTTAGAGCCCGACGTCTACGACGCCGGCATCAAAAACGTTGTGGGCGGCAATGTCCAGTTGCTGATAAAAAATGGTGTCCTGCAGACCTCCCATATGAGCCACACGGATCGCTACACCTATTATGATCCCAATCGCCGCACGGCCGTTGGCCTGGACGCGACGGGCCGCACGCTGATCCTGCTGGCGGTGCACAGCAGAAGCGAAAATTTTCACAGCATGGCCCTCAAGATGCAGGCGCTGGGTGCCCACAATGCCATGATGCTCGACGGCGGCGGCAGCACGTCCATGGTGGTGGGGGGCGTCAGCAAGGTATATTCTTCCCGGGCGGTGGGCAATCATGTCGGCATTCGCCACCGAACGCCCGGTCATGACCAAACACCTGTCGATATTGCGGTGGTCAATGACAGCGGCGCGCGTTACGTGGTGTATGCCGGCGGGCGGTTAAGGGCCCTGGGGGGCGCAAGACATCGCGGTGATCTGTCCGGAGTTTCCCTGGCGAAACCCATCGTCGGTATGGCGCTGACACCCAGCAAAAACGGTTACTGGATGGTGGCCTCTGACGGCGGCATTTTTGCCTTTGGTGACGCTCGCTTCTATGGTTCCATGGGCGGTCATCATCTCAACAAGCCGGTGGTGGGCATGGCCGCAACCCGAACCGGCCGAGGCTACTGGATGGTGGCCTCCGACGGCGGCATTTTTGCCTTTGGTGATGCGCCCTTCTACGGTTCAATGGGCGGTAGTCCGCTCAACGAGCCGGTGGTTGACTTAATGCCCAGCGCCAGCGGCCGCGGGTATCTGATGGTGGCCAAAGACGGCGGGATGTTTGCTTTTGGTGACGCGCGTTTTTTGGGCACCGGCAATCAGCGGCAATATTCTACCGCGGCGTCAATCGCCCCCAACGGCAGCCATTACTATATCCTTGATGCCCGCGGGGGAACGCTCTGCCGCGGTACCTGTCCCTGAAGAGGCCGGCACCCATCAGCGATATGTGCCGGTCCAGCGCGTAATTTTGTTATTCCGGGTTTCGAATCGGAAAAAAATAATCCAGACGCATCAATTATTGCAGGACAGGTATCGCCGGTATCATTCCGGCCTACGCATACTGCAAATCCATTTTGATGATTTTGCCGTCGCTGAATTCACATACGCTCAATACAAAGTAAAGCCCTTTCTAAGGCAAATCCGATCAGGGCCCTTGTGGTGTAATGACATTTTGATTTCCGGTATTAACATATCCTTTCATATAGGCGTTATGCTGAACAGGAGTGAGTGCAGTGTTCTACAGGGAGTTTTACAAAAATGATAACCCGATGAAAAATTGGATCAAAAAAGCGCTTTTGCGCAACTTTCTGACGGTCTTTCTTATTTTATCGACCGGGTCGCTCGGGTTTGCTGCCGAGCCGTTATCAGACATTGAAAAGCGCCGGGTGATTGAAAAACTGTATCTCGATTATCAGGCCAGTTTTCCTGAAGTGACGGATGTCGAACCCAATACCGCCGCTCGGCTTGCAAAGGAAAAAAACGTTATCTTTATCGACACACGCAAACCGAAAGAGCAGCGGATATCAATGCTTCCCGGCGCGATAACGGCCGAAGCCTTTCTGGAAAACCCTGAAAAATACCGGGGTCACCTGAAAATCGCTTATTGCACCATAGCTTATCGCAGCGGCAAATTTGCCCAGCAGCTTGCGCCAAAAGGATTTACCATCATAAATTTGCGCGGCGGTATTCTTGCCTGGGTTCATGATGGCGGCAAGGTATACGATCAAGACGGGCCGACCGATCGTATTCACGTCTACGGTCGCAAATGGGATCTGGCGCCTGAAACATTTGAGGCCATCTGGTAATATGCACGCTATTACTGAAGCCATTTTATTCGTTGAAAACCAAGCTGAAAGAGGTTGATTTGTCCGTTACACCCCTGCGCCATTTTGCGGGTTTATCGTCGTTTGAGATGCTGGCCATGTTTCGCCGCGGCCTGTTTTATGCCTATTTGTCGATTTACCTGCGACACTACCTCGGCCTCAGTGTCACTGAAACCACTCTTTTTGCCACACTGCCCATGGTGGTCAACGTGCTGGCCCAGACATTGGTCTGGGGCAAACTGTCGGACCGTCTTCAGATGCGCCGCACCCTCATCATCGTTGGCGAGCTGCTGGCCGCCGGCGGGACGGTCCTGATCTGGTATGTCCACCGGCAATTTTCCGACCCCCAGGCTGCCGGTTATGCCGTTATCTTGGGCTTGACGGTCATTGAAATTTTCTGGTCGATGTCCAACATCAGCTGGAGTGCCCTGGTTTCAGACATCTATGCCGAGCAGCAGCGCAGCCGCATCCAGGGCTGGCTTGCCAGCCTGGGTGGTGTTGGACGTGTGATCGGGGTCTGGATCGGCGGGTTGCTCTATGACGGTCTGGGCGTGAAGGCTGAAGGATGGGGATTTTTCGAGGGCCCGCTTTTTTTTGTCTCGGCAGGCGCCATGCTGATCTCGACACTGCCGCTTTTTTTCCTGCCCGAAGGCGGTGTTGACACCAATGCTGCAACAACTGATTCAGGCGATCAGCGAGATAATTCGACCGCGGTCGCGGGCATTTATATTATCTTTTTGGTGGCAATGGTCTTTATCAATTTCGGCCGCAATTCGATTGCCATTATTTTTACGCAGTACCTTACGCTGGATACGGGCCTGGATCTTGACAGCCGAACACTTTCCCAAATCGTCAACACGCAGTCTCTGGCTATCGTCGCGTTGGGGTGGACCGCCGGCTGGATTTGCCGGCGCATCGGCAGCGGCGCCGCGCTGCTGGCAGGTACGCTGGCGGCTGTTGCCGGGTTGTCTGTTTTAACGCTATCGACGGCCTTGCCCGCAATTTATGCGGGCTGCTTTTTACGAGGGATCGGCGATGCGATCATTATGGCGGCGGCCTATACCTTTGCCTCCGTACTGATCCCGCCGCGAATGCGCGGGCGGTTGTTCGCCTGGTTCAACGGCACCTTTTTCCTGAGTTTCGGTGTGGCCGGCACGCTGATTGCCGGACCCATCGTGGACGGATTAATATCGGCCGGCTTTGCACATCCCTGGGCCTACCGGCTTTCATTTGGCGCCGCTGCGGGCCTGACGATCATCGGCCTGCTGATCCAGGCGGCACTGCTGTGGCACCTGCGAAAACAGAAATGACCCCTATACAGATGGTCTTAATTTTCAGCCAGGGCATGGCGCTTTAAATCCTCGATGGATACATGGCGCAGCACCGCCTCATGGGTTGCTTCCAGAATGACCGGCGGCGCAACGCCGGCCTCCAGCGCTTCTTTCCAGCGCAGCGCACACAGACACCAGCGATCACCGGGCTTCAAACCGGGAAAATCGGCCCCGGGTATCGGCGTGCTCAGGTCATTGCCCCTTGAGCGGGTAAATTCCAGAAAGCGCTGGGTCACCTGCGCACAGACGACGTGCGACCCCAGGTCCTGAGGCCCTGTTTCGCAGGAGCCGGTCCTCAAGTATCCTGTTTTGGGCTCAGAAGAGCACAGCTGAAGGTCCCGGCCAAGCACGTTTTTGTTGTTTTTCATAGCAACCTCCAAAAATTTCCAAATAAATATAATGCCGCTACTGCGAAAATCAAAGAGGGGGTCAAATCTTGACGGATTGTTGCTTGAATCGCTTTTTTTGTGAGCATAATCTAAACTGGGTCTAATTGCCGCTCAAGCCGATGA
>JASFIG010000368.1:0-5035 GCA_050122795.1 Desulfobacterales bacterium | reverse complement strand
TGCCCCTGTCTTTTACCGCCTTTAGCGGTGAAATCCAAACCATCCGCTGTGCGGGTGGTCGTTGGCCCTGCCATTCAGGGTCTTGGGGCGTCGCCAAGCGGCAAGGCACAGGGTTTTGGTCCCTGCATTCGGAGGTTCGAATCCTCCCGCCCCAGCCATTCGAATTGAATATTGAAAATTGAATATTGAAAATGTCCCGCTTTGGTAAATCATGAAGATTAAGTTGGTATTTTCAACTCAACATCTATCGGCACTCATAAAAATGATCAGATTCCTGTCATATTCAATCTTCAATATACAATATTCAATTTAAAGATCTTTGCTACTTAATTGTTTGGGTAAAGAACATATATATCCCAATGTAGATTACGGATGGAATAATGGAAGGTATTTCAATTTTTTCAGGCAACTCGAACCCTGATCTGGCCACTAAAATTTGCGAATATTTGAACCTGTCGCTGGGAAGTGCGCAGGTAAAAACCTTTAGCGATGGTGAAATCCAGATTGAAATCGATGAAAACGTTCGATCAAAAGACGTTTTCGTGATTCAGTCCACCTGTGCACCGGTCAATGATCACCTGGTCGAACTGCTGTTAATGATTGATGCCATGAAGCGTTCATCGGCAAAAAGGATCACTGCGGTGGTGCCCTATTTTGGATATGCCAGGCAGGATAAAAAGGTCGCTCCGCGGGTTCCCATCAGCGCCAAGCTGGTTGCAAATATGCTGGCCGTTGCCGGTGCAAACCGCGTGATTACCATGGACCTGCACGCCGGCCAGATTCAGGGATTTTTCGACATTCCTGTGGATAACATATTTGCCGCTCCGCTTTTGATTGAATATATTGGCAAAAAATTTAACGGTAATCTGGTGATCGTTTCGCCGGATGCCGGCGGGGTTGAACGGGCAAGGGCCTTTGCCAAACGCCTGGATGCCGATCTGGCTATCGTGGATAAACGACGATCCGCTCCCAATCAGGCCAAGGCCATGGCCGTTATCGGCGATGTCAAGGATAAGACAGTTGTTATTCTGGATGATATGGCGGATACGGCCGGGACGCTGACCGAGGCCGCCGAAGCGCTCAAGGAAAATGGGGCCAAAGAGATCCATGCCTGCTGTGCCCATGCCGTTCTCTCCGGGCCGGCCATCGAGCGGATTTCGGCTTCAGTAATGAAAAGCCTGGTGGTTACCGACACCATACCCTTACGCGAAAATGCGCTTGCCTGTGGGAAGATTGTCGTCATCTCGATTTCAGAGCTGGTGGGTGAGGCCATCATTCGCAGCTATCGGGGCGATTCGGTAACTTCTTTGTTTGTTTAATCAACCTTATTTTCATTTTTGGGTCAAATTGTTATTTAGTGCAGATAAAAACTTAAGGGTTTAAACAAAATCCGAATATCGAATATCGAAATTCGAAATAAATTTAAATTGCTTAATTTCAAATGACCCAAATGTGATCATTACCCAAATGATCAACACTATCCCTCGTGTTTGGGTCATTGACGCATTTGAAATTTGAATTTGTTTCGTGTTTCGTATTTCGGATTTCGAGTTTGCCGGACAAGTGGGAAGGACAGGATTAGATTGCAACCCAGCGACACTTGAACGGTAAAATGAGGAGGTAAAATCATTGGAACAAATTAATTTGGAAGCACAGGTTAGAAAAACAACCGGCAATGGTCCTGCGCGGGTGCTGCGTCGCGAGGGCCGAATCCCAGCCATATTATACGGACCGAAAACCGATCCAATCATGTTATCGATTGACAATAAAGAATTCGAGCAGATTGTCAAAAAGGCCAGCATCGGCTCCGCGTTGCTGAAACTAGAGATTAAAAACGGGCAAACCGACGCGCGATCCGCCATGGTCAAGGAATTGCAGACCCATCCGGTAACCGGACAATTTCTGCATGTCGATTTTTACGAGGTCGATCTAGCGCGCAAGATTAATGCCATGGTCCCGGTTACCGTAACCGGTAAATCCCAAGGCGTCGAAGATGGCGGCATCCTGCAGATTGTACGCCGCGAGCTGGAGGTCTTTTGCCTGCCGACGGCCATTCCGGAAGCCATCGAGGTCGATATCAGCGAACTTGAAATCGGTGGCTCGATTCATGTCAAGGAAATTGCTTTGCCCGGCGATATCGAATTGCCCGAGGATGTTGATTTTACGGTCATAACTGTTCTGGCACCCAAGGTCGAAGAAGTGGTCGTCGAGGAAGAGGAGCTGGCAGAAGGCGAAGAGGTGGCCGAAGAAGGTGCGCCGGAAGCCGCCGAAGGCGAAGAGACGCCTGGTGGGGAAGAGTCAAAAGGGGAGTAGCGACCTGCAGCGCCGCATATTTTACCGCAGCACTCAATCCGGAAGCCGGCGGGACAGGCCTTGCGTGCAGGCTTTGAACGGCCCTTAAACGGGAGGATAACAACCGTTTGTCACCTATGCGTCTGATTGTCGGTCTGGGCAACCCAGGGGCCCAATACGAAAACACGCGTCACAATGCCGGGTTTATGGTGGTTGATAAGCTTGCCGGAGAATTTGGCATCTCCGTGATTAAAAACAAGTTCGACGTGCGTTACGGGCGCGGCGACATCGAAAACCAAGCGGTTTTGCTGGCCAAGCCGATGGCTTTTATGAACCGCAGTGGCTGGCCGGTTCAGAAACTGGCCGCTTATTTCAAAATAGACAGCAAGGATTTGATCGTCATTCATGACGATATCGACCTTGCTTTCGGAAGATTAAAAATAAAAGAGAAAGGAGGGCATGGAGGACACAGGGGCCTGAAATCGATTATCCAAGCGATTGGCGAAGAGGCATTTGTGCGTCTGCGCATCGGTGTCGGACGTTCCGAGACAGGAAGCAGTGTTTCAGATCATGTATTGGGACCCTTTTATGATGATGAATCAACGCTTTTGGACCAAATCTTAAATCGGGCGCGGGATGCAGTGGTAACGATTCTGACGGAAGGGCCCAAAGCCGGAATGAATCGGTTTAACGAAAAGAATGTTGAATAAAGGCTAAACCTTAACAGTTCGAATGGAGGAGAGGATGAATTATTTACCGTTAATTTGTACACTGGTGGGTGCTGCAGGTGTGTTATTTTCGATCATCATTGCAGTTATGGTTAAAGGCGCACCGGCCGGAAACGAAAAAATGCAGGAAATTGCCAATGCGATCAAGGAAGGTGCAATCGCCTACCTGAACCGACAGCTCAAGAGCATGGGCATCGCCGGTATCATTATCTTTGCAATTATCATTTTTACGCTGGGGGTAAAAACCGCCATCGGTTTCCTTGTCGGGGCCATCGCCTCTTTTCTGGCGGGATATATCGGCATGCGCGTGTCGGTGCTGGCCAACGTGCGCACCGCCGAAGCGGCCAAAGGGGGGTTGGCCAAGGGCCTGTCCATGGCCTTTAAAGGCGGTTCGGTCACCGGGATGATCGTCGCCGGTTTGGCCCTTATGTCTGTGGCCGGTTATTATGCGATTTTACTTGGAATGGGCACTACCAGCCGAGATGCGGTCATTGCACTGGTGGCCCTCGGGTTCGGCGGGAGCCTGATCTCGATCTTTGCCCGTTTGGGTGGCGGCATCTTTACCAAGGGAGCTGATGTGGGTGCCGACCTGGTGGGTAAAGTCGAAGCCGGCATTCCCGAAGACGACCCCCGCAACCCGGCAACCATTGCCGATAACGTTGGCGATAACGTGGGTGACTGTGCCGGAATGGCGGCGGACCTTTTCGAAACGTATGCGGTTACGGCAGTGGCTGCCATGCTGCTGGGCAACCTGATTTATCCTGAAATCGCCATTGCCACCGAATTTCCGCTGGTGCTGGGCGCCATTTCGATCGTTGCGTCTATGATCGCCGTGTTTTTCGTTAGATTGGGCGCCGGCGAATACATTATGGGGGCCCTCTACAAGGGGATGTTCGGCTCTGCGATCCTGGCGGCCATTGCCTTTTTCTTTGCCGCCCGGCAGCTGATGAGTGAAATTCCCAATATTCCGGCGCTGTCGATTTATTATGCCACCTTGGTGGGCCTGGTGCTGACCGTTTTGATCGTTATCATCACCGAATACTACACCGGAATTCGCAGCCCGGTGAAAAAAGTGGCCAATGCATCCACCACCGGACACGGCACCAATATTATTGCCGGGTTGGGTGTCAGCATGCAATCCACGGCCGCACCGGTGCTGGCCATCTGCGCCGCGATCGGTATTGCCCATTATTTTGCCGGACTTTACGGTATTGCCATGGCGGCCATGTCGATGCTTTCCATGACCGGCATGGTGATTGCCATCGATGCCTATGGACCGATTACCGACAATGCCGGCGGTATCGCTGAAATGGCGGAAATGGACGAAAGCGTGCGTGCGGTCACCGATCCGCTGGATGCGGTCGGAAACACCACCAAAGCCGTGACCAAAGGATATGCCATCGGCTCGGCCGGACTGGCGGCGCTGGTGCTGTTTGCCGCCTATACCCAGGAGTTTGTCCTGCACGGCGGCAGCGCAGAGTTAAGATTTGACCTGAGCAACGTGAATGTGATCATCGGCCTGTTCATCGGCGGGCTTTTACCCTATCTGTTTGCTTCAATTGCCATGGATGCCGTTGGTAAGGCCGGCGGGGCCGTGGTGGACGAGGTCCGGCGCCAGTTCCAGGAGATTCCCGGGATTATGGAAGGTACGGCCAAACCGGATTACGGGCGCTGCGTCGACATCGTCACCAAGTTTGCCCTGAAAGAAATGCTGGTACCGGCATTGCTGCCGGTTGTCACTCCGGTACTGGTCGGTTTTTTACTGGGCAAAATTGCGCTGGGCGGCCTGTTGATCGGCAGTATTATCACCGGTGTCTTTGTCGCCATTTCCATGACCACCGGTGGCGCGGCCTGGGACAACGCCAAAAAATATATCGAAGACGGCCATCTGGGCGGCAAGGGCAGCGATGCCCATAAGGCGGCGGTTACCGGAGATACCGTTGGCGACCCGTACAAGGATACCGCCGGACCTGCCGTTAACCCCATGATTAAAATCCTTAATGTTGTCGCGTTGT
>JASFIG010000367.1:0-5041 GCA_050122795.1 Desulfobacterales bacterium | reverse complement strand
TCGAACATTTGCCGGTGATGACCACACCGCGCTGGGTGTTCTCGCTCAATCAGCCGATTGCCATTCGCAATGTGGTCCACTATCTGGTGGAATGCCTGGCGCATGAGGAAACCACCGGAGAAACGTTTGATATCGGCGGCCCTGATGTTTTATCCTACCGTAAACTATTAGATATCTATGCTGAAGAAGCCCATCTTCGCAAACGCTGGGTCATACCGGTACCGGTCTTGACGCCAACCCTGAGTGCGTACTGGATTCACCTGATCAGCCCGGTTCCCGCATCAATTGCCCTGCCGCTGACTGAAGGTTTGACCAGCGCGGCGGTATGTGCCGAAAACCGCATTCAGGCCATCATTCCTCAGAAGCTTCTCAGTTGCCGTGAAGCCATTCGTCTGGCGCTGGCGCGGGTTAAGCAACAGCAAGTGGATAGTTGCTGGGCCGATGCCGGCGAGCTGATTGAACCTGAATGGGCGCACTGCGGCGATGCAGACTGGGCGGGAGGCACTATTTTAAAATGCGGCTATCGCGCAAAAATCGAAGCTCCGGCCCGGGCACTCTGGGATCTGGTACACCAAATCGGCGGCCATCGCGGCTATTATTTCGGCAATAAGCTTTGGCGACTGAGGGGATGGATCGATCGGCTGATTGGTGGGCCGGGCCTTGGCCGCGGAAGTTCAAACCGGACAGGTCGCTCGGTGGGCGAGGCCGTTGATTTTTGGCGGGTGCTGGCGGTGGAGCCTGCCCGGCGGCTGGTGCTGCTTTCTGAAATGAAAGCGCCCGGCGATGCCTTGCTGGAATTTCAAATTAGCGCCATAGGGGAGTCGCGATCCGAGCTGCAGCTGATTTCACGCTTTATGCCCAGAGGGCTCGGCGGGTTTATTTACTGGTATGCATTTTATCCATTTCATCAATGGGTTTTTGCCGGCATGCTCAAAGCCATCGCCCGACATAGCGGCAGAGCCCTGGTTCAGGGGCCGGAACGCTTTACACCCAAATTGCACGACAGCTGTGCCTTACCGTCGGGCGAATCCCAATCCTAATGCCCTCAAGTTTGGATTGCTTGGACAAATCCTGCACAATATGGTAATACGCACCAGGCTGAATGAAATATTTGATTACCGGCAAACAGCTCTCGAAGCGATCTTTGGAAGCCGCCGCTATCCTCCTAATTACCTTTCTGATATATTCAATAGGAGTTTCATATGAAATGGTTCATGTTCATCCTGACGGTCTGCTTGTGTGTGCTGATTCATAATCCAGCTTTTGCGAATGATACACCCCTCAGCGAAGCCAGCGCCGAATGCATCGACTGCCATGCATCGATTCATCCGGGCATTGTCAATGGCTGGCAAAAAAGCCGCCACGCCATGATCACTCCCCAAAAAGCCATGCAAGTGGAAGGTGTCGCTCGCAAAGTTTCCAGCCCAACAGTTCCTGAAAGTTTGCAAAATGTTGTGGTGGGATGTGCCGAGTGCCACACGCTCAGACCTAAAGCCCATGCAGATACATTTGAGCACAACGGCTATGAGGTTCATGTGGTCGTCAGCCCCGACGACTGCCAGACCTGTCATGCAACCGAAAGAAAACAATACGCCAAAAATATTATGGCCCATGCATACGGAAATCTGGCCAACAATGAACTGCACCTAAAGCATGAACATGCGATTCTGGCGGAAACGAAATACAAGAACGGGAAAATAACGAGGACGCCTGCCAACGATGCTACCCGGGCCGAAGCCTGTTATTACTGTCACGGCACCAAACTGGCACTGGCCGGCCATGAAACCCGCGACACCGAAGCGGCC
Organism: Desulfobacterales bacterium; assembly: GCA_050122795.1. GTDB lineage: Bacteria > Desulfobacterota > Desulfobacteria > Desulfobacterales > JAHEIW01 > JAHEIW01. The sequence continues at coordinate 3,236 of JASFIG010000367.1, read as the reverse complement.
GGCGAACTGGAATTTCCGATTATCAAGGGCTGGCCCAACCAGGGGGTGGGGCGCATTAATTTGGACGGCAGCATGGGCGCCTGCTCGGCCTGCCATACTCGGCACACGTTTTCCATTGAAGTAGCGCGAAAACCCTATACATGCAAAGAATGCCACGTGGGGCCCGATGTACCGGCATACAAGGTTTATGCCGCCAGCAAACACGGCAATATCTTTTCTAGCCTGCAAGCCACTTGGAACTTCAAGGCCGTGCCCTGGACCATCGGCAAAGACTTTACAGCCCCCACCTGCGCCACCTGTCATATCAGCCTGCTGGTCAATACCGATGAGGAGGTTGTGGTAGAAAGAACCCATCAGATGAACAATCGCTTGCCTTGGCGTATTCTGGGGTTGATTTATGCCCATCCGCACCCCATTGAGCCGGATACCAGCATCATCCGCAATAAGGACAAATTGCCCCTTCCGACTGATTATAATGGCGGCTTCGCAACACAGTATTTAATCGATGAAAAGGAAATGGCAGTTCGCAAGCAGGCGATGCAGGCAGCCTGTCTGAATTGCCATGATGCTTCCTGGGTTAATGGTCACTGGCAACGCTTTGAAAATACGATCAAAGAAACCAATGCCCAGACGCTGACCGCCACCCGGATTATGCAGGACATCTGGAAGCTGGGCCTGGCCGAGCGGCAGGACAACCCTTATGACGAAGCCATTGAAAAAAAATGGAGCACCACTTGGTTGTTTCATTCCAATACGATCCGTTTTGCTTCGTCCATGGCCGGTGGGGGCGATTACGGTGTGTTTGCCGGCGGCCGCTATCAGCTATCGCAAACGATTCTGGAACTCAACGACTGGCTGAAGTTAAACAAGCAGCTTGAGGCAGCTCAAAAAAAATAAGCCCATTTGGGGCGATCATCGGTTAACCCATGAAACTTAAAGACATACAGGACACGCGTATCCAATTCTTAAACGATCTCGATCGGCGCCAGGGGAATTTTGTACTCTATTGGATGCAGCAGTCCCAGCGGGCCGAATACAACCATGCTCTGGAATATGCTGTGCAACAGGCCAACCAAGTGGGGCAGGGTGTTTTGGTGGTCTTCGGGCTGATGGACGATTATCCGGAAGCCAATTTGCGCCATTACACGTTTATGCTCGAAGGGCTAAAGAAGACCCAGGCGACTTTGGCCCAACGCGGCATCAAGATGGTCGTTCAAAAAGGCCACCCTGTTGATGTGGCCCTTGCCGCCGGCCAAAAAGCATCCCTGATCGTGTGCGACCGCGGTTATCTCCGGCATCAACGTCAGTGGCGCCGAAAAGTGGCCCGCAACGCCGGATGCCGGGTGGTACAGGTCGAAAGTGATGTGGTCGTACCGCTGGAAGTGGTTTCTCAAAAAGCCGAGTACGCGGCCCGCACCATACGCCCTAAAATTCATAAGCATCTCGGCAATTATCTGGTTGAATTCGAGCCCACCAAAATAAAAAAATCATCGCTGCAGCTAAGGATCAAGGGCATCGATCTGAGCAAGATCGATGCCGTCTTAAAGAAAATGTCGCTGGACCGCAGTGTCGGGCCGGTCAGCCAGTTCTTTGAAGGCGGCAGCGCCCAGGCCCGCCACATATTTAAAGATTTCTTACGCCATCGGTTCAAAGACTATGTTGAAAACCGCAATCAGCCTCAGACCGATGATGTTTCCCATATGAGCAAATATTTGCACTTCGGTCAGATTTCCCCGCTTTATTTGGCTTTGCAGATCCTGAAAACCAAGCATTTCAAAGAAGCCCGGGAGGCATTCTTGGAGGAATTGATTGTGCGGCGTGAGCTGGCGTTGAACTTCGTTTATTACACGCCCGACTATGATTCTTATCGATGTCTGCCGAACTGGGCCCAAAAGACGCTGGCTGAACACAAAAAAGACCAACGTGAATACCGCTACACCCGCCGGCAGCTGGAAGATGCCAAAACCCACGATGAATACTGGAATGCGGCCATGCGGGAGATGAAGTTCACCGGCTTCATGCACAACTATATGCGCATGTACTGGGGTAAAAAAATTCTGGAATGGTCTTCATCGCCCAATCAGGCCTTTAAAACCACGCTGGCCATTAACAATACATATTTTCTAGACGGTCGCGACGCCAATTCCTACACCGGTGTAGCCTGGGTCTTCGGGGTTCATGACCGGGCCTGGTTCGAGCGGCCGATTTTCGGCAAAATCCGCTATATGGCCGCATCCGGGCTGGAGCGCAAATGTGATATCCAGGCTTATGTTAAAAAAGTGGATGTCCTGGAAAGACAAAGCAGGAAAGGACAGGACTAACATTCTGTTCTGAGTGTCTAAAAGATTGAGGGCGGTCCTATCATTTCCTGATGGGCGATATGAATTTTAGGGTGCCTGCGGACCGTGATGTTTAATCGCGCCCATTCTCAGCCAAGATAATATTCCGTCAGACAAAAGGACACGATACCGATGGCTACGAATAAAATTTTAAGACTTATCTTGGGCGATCAACTCAACGAAAAACACTCCTGGTTTCAAAAGCCGGATAACGCCGTTGTGTATGTAATGATGGAGATTCGGCAGGAAACCGACTACGTCAAGCAACACGTTCAAAAAGTGCTGGCCTTTTTTGCAGCCATGCGCGCCTTTGCTGAAAAGCTGCAGGAAAAAGGACATACGGTTATTTATCTGCGGCTTGATGATCCTAAAAATAAGCAAACCATCGCTGACAACATTAAACAGCTGCTCAAAAAAAAGCAGTATACGCATTTTGAGTATCTGCTGCCCGACGAACATCGTCTGGATGTTGAGCTGCGCAAGCTGGCCAAGTCGTTGTCAATTTCCTGGGAAGCGGTCGATACCGAGCATTTTCTGACGCGGCGGGAGGACTTCAAGGATTTTTTTACCGGTAAAAAGCGCTATCTAATGGAATCCTTTTACCGCCAAATGCGTCATAAGCATGACATTCTGATGGATGGCGACAAGCCCCAGGGCGGGCGCTGGAATTTTGATGTCGAAAACCGTAGTCGGTATGATGGTCGGGTTCCGATTCCAAAGCCCAAGTTGTTTCGCAATGACGTCAGTGCGCTTCACAAAATGATCGAGAAAGCCGGGGTAAAGACGTTCGGCACGATCAAGCCCAAAAGCTTAATCTGGCCGATCAACCGATCCCAGTCTCTCTCTTTGCTAAGCGCCTTTCTGAAAAATGGGCTCCAAGAATTCGGTACCTATCAG
>JASFIG010000366.1:0-5056 GCA_050122795.1 Desulfobacterales bacterium | reverse complement strand
ATGCCGACGGTGGCTGGTCGGTGATTTTATATCGCAAGCTGGATACCGGAAACGATGACGATGTGGCATTTAATCCACGCAAAAAATACAATTTTGCCATGGCACTGTTCGACGATTCAGGCGATGAGGATTCGTACGACTCTGAAGTGCTCACCTTGCAATTTGCGCGCTAAGCCATTGCGCGAGTAAGGGGCCTGCTTTGAAAAAGCCGGACGGAAATCAGACGGAATCGTTGTCCGAAATGTTGGCTCTGGGCGACATGATGGCCCGCCTAAAAGCATTACGGGTTCCAGCTGACGCGCTGACATGGCACCGTTTCTCGGGTTCATTGTTGCTGGCGCTGCTGGTGTTGCTTTTGTTGTCCGGTGCCTTTATGGCGTTTTATTATTCGCCGGCTCCGGGCGCAGCATACGATAGTGTCGATTACGCCCTGTACTCGGTGCCTTTTGGTGATGTGATCAAAGGTGTCCATCATTACGGCTGGAATATTTTGCTGATAGCTTTGAGTGTGCATCTGGTTCGGGCTTTTTTCGTCGGCGCATACAAATCGCCCAGACAGCTGGTATGGGTATCCGGTGTTTTGACCCTGCTCTTGATACCGGCATTGATTATCACCGGAGACCTGCTTCCCTGGGATCAGAAGGGGTTTTGGACAACGCAGGTTCGGATCAGCATTATGGCCTCAGTTCCGGTTGTCGGTGATTTTATGGTGCGTCTGATTCAGGGCGGCCCCTTAACCGGCATTGTCGCCCTGACCCGCTTTTATGTACTGCACATTCTTTTTTTGCCGGCCATATTGATTGTTCTAATTGTCATTCATTTTCATTTTTTAAAGGTGCGGGGATTATCCGAACCGTTGTTCAAAAAAGGTTCCCGACCCAGGACCATTTCTTTTTTCCCACAACTGGTCAACCGCTGGCTGGTATTGTTTTTGGGGGTCACGCTGGTGTTAGGAGTCATCTCCTGGTATTGGCCCGCCCCACTGGGCGATCCGGCTGATCCGACCGACTCAACCTTTGTGCCTCGACCGGAGTGGTGGGTTTTGTTTTTAAATCAGCTCGTCACCTTATTTAAAGGCCCCTTGACGGTGATCGGCAGCGTCATTATCCCGGGCGGGCTGGTTGTTTTGATTTTGGCCCTACCGTTTCTGGATACGTCGCCCGATCGCCATCCAGCGAAACGTAAGAAAGTGTTGTTGGTTGCGGCGGTCATTGCCGTCATTTTGCTGGGCTTATCGATTATGGGCTATGTTGAGCATTTTAACGGAAATCATGGCTAGAAATCGAATCTGCGACCCGTTGAAGGCTGTTTGATTTCTATGGTTGTTTTTTATTTAGAAGCTTGTACCGTCTGTCATCATAATGCTCCCTAAAAAAGGATGGCGGTATAAGTGTTGTAGCAACAAAACGTTCCGCGATCGGAACGTTCGATTGACAACCCGGAAAAACAATATCGGAGGGTTTGCATGCGCGCACGAACAATCATCGGCACAATAGGGGGTGCGACCATCATATTATCCGTCTGGATATTGATGTTGCAACCACCGGCAGGAGCCCACACACTGATCGTCACCGCCCAGTATGTTAAAATGGCTCCAAAAGGGTTGGATGATCCTGTATGGGCAACAGCACAAGCCGCCCAGCTGCTTGTCGAAGGCCGAGAACCGGGTACCGGCGCTACTGCCACGGTAACCAGCAGAGCACTGTATACCGATGATCAGTTGTTTTTTTTGTTTAAGTGGAAGGATCCGACCAGAAGCATCACGAAGCGATCCTGGATGTTTGATGGTCAAAAGTGGGTTCATCTTCAAGGCAATGAGGATCGAATTGCGCTATTGTTCGAGATCACGCGGATTAATAAATTCGGCACGCGGGGTTGCGCGATCACCTGTCACAGCCCGGCGGACGTACCCAGAAAAGGCTGGAAGTTTGCGACCAAAACCGATGATGAAAAAGGCGATCTCTGGCACTGGAAGGCTGCCCGTTCCGCTCCATACGGTTATGCGGACGATGCCTGGTTGACGGTTGCCGGGAATCCAACCGGATCGTATCGCGAAACCGGGCGCAGAAAAGATGTCGGAGCCGGTGGAGATGTCAAAAATGAGACCGCGGATGGGACCCGGCCTTTATTGATGCAGAATCCAGCCGTAAAGCCGTCAGTTCCCGGATTTCTGCTTCTGGTAGAAACGGTTAAAATCACGGACTATTCTATCTTCAAGGCCGGAGACACAATCCCCTATCGTCTGCCGCTAAAACCTTCAGGGTCGCGATTTGATGTTAAGGCCATCAGTCGTTATGCGGATGGCGGCTGGATGGTAATGCTTTACCGCAAACTCGATACCGGGCATGAAGATGACGTCATATTTAACCCTAAAAAAAGGTATAGTTTTGCTCTGGCCGTATTCGATGACTCGGGATCAGAGCATTCCAAAGCGACCGAACCGATGACCCTGCTCTTCAGCCGTTAGGCATCTTCAAGTGATCCTGCCTCAAAAAATTCAAATACCTGCCACTCCCTTACTTATGAGTTTGCACGCTGAAGTCGCTGATATTTCATTCCGCGGTCAATCTAAGAAGAACTCTCTGACACCTTGTATTTAAAAAATTGAATTACCAATATTTTTAGATAAATGGGGCTATTTTGTTTAGATACATGAATTTTTTTCTTGACACCGTATAAAGTTTGGTATACCTAACTTTTTGCTTTGAATATTAGCGCTTTTATACGGAGGATGGAGTTCGAATGCGAATCAATATGCGTAACATGCATGATAACCAAGCAGGCATCGTTGCCAGTGTTAAAGTCGGCGGAGAGCTGGGGCGGCGCATCCGTGACATGGGCCTGGTGCCGGGAACTGAGATAAAAGTCCAGGGACGCGCACCTCTGTACGATCCTGTGGCCTTAAGAGTCATGGGGGCAACCCTGACATTGCGCAATAATGAAGCCGACTACATCGAAGTGGAGGTTGATTAATAGATGGCACCCACGGTTGCGCTGGCCGGCAACCCGAACGCCGGCAAAACAACACTTTTTAATGAACTGACCGGATCGCGGCAGCATGTTGGAAATTATCCGGGTGTAACGGTCGAAAAAAAAGAAGGCACCTATGTGCGCGACGGGTTCAGGCTACACATTGTTGATCTTCCCGGCACTTACTCGCTTACCGCCTACTCTCTGGAAGAAGTCGTGGCCCGTGATTTTCTGGTCAACCAGAAACCGGAGGTGGTCATCAACATCGTGGATGCCTCCAATCTGGAGCGCAATCTGTATCTGGCCGTTCAATTTCTGGAGATGGGCATACCGATTTGCATTGCCTTGAATATGATGGATGTGGCCAAGAAAAGAGGCATCAAAGTCAATGACGCAAAACTTGCAGCCCTGCTGGGTGTGCCGGTGATCCCCACAATTGCCCGCTCCGGTAAAGGCAAAAAGGAGCTCATGGACAGTGCTTTTGAAATTATAAATGAAAATAAGCAGTTAAACCCACTTAAAATTTCTTACGGTGCGGATATCGACCCGGTTCTGGCTGAAATGGAAAAAGAAATCGCGGATAACCATTTTCTAACCGACACATACAAGGCGCGCTGGATTGCTTTGAAATACATGGAAAATGACGAACAGATCCTGACCCACGGGCGCGAAACGGATGCGGACCTATCCGGCCGGCTGGAGGAACGGGTGAGCAAGGTATCCCGCCATTTACAAAATACCCTGGATACCTATCCGGAGGCTGTTATTGCCGATCAGCGCTACGGGTACATCAATTCCGTTTTGAAGCAGGGGGTTATCTATCACAAATACGACCGCAATCGGCTGTATAGCTCAGATCGTATTGACAAAGTGCTGACCAATCGTTTCCTGGGGCCTTTGATCATGCTGGCGGTGATTGCCGCACTCTATCATTTTACCTTTACCTACAGCAAGCTGCCGGTGGAATGGCTGGAATCTTTTTTTGGCTGGCTGGGATCAACCCTGACAGCCGTTTTGCCGGAAGGTCTGCTGCAATCGTTGATTGTCTCCGGCATCATCGATGGGGTCGGCGGCGTCCTGGGCTTTGTTCCCTTAATCATGTTTATGTTTTTTGGCATTGCCATTTTAGAAGACTCTGGCTACCTGGCCCGGGTGGCATTTATGCTGGATCGCATATTTCGCATATTTGGTTTGCACGGCAGCTCGGTGATGGCATTTATCGTATCCGGCGGGATCGCCGGCGGCTGCGCGGTACCGGGAGTGATGGCAACCCGCACGCTCAAGTCACCCCGTGAACGCCTGGCGACCCTGTTGACGGTGCCTTTTATGAACTGCGGCGCCAAACTGCCTGTATTTGCTTTATTGATCGCCGCATTTTTTGCACGCTATGAGGCCCTGATTATGTTTCTCATCACCCTCGGCGCCTGGGCCGGAGCGTTGCTGGTTGCCAAACTGCTGCGCGTCACGGTCATCAGGGGCTCGGCCACGCCGTTTGTCATGGAGCTGCCACCTTACCGGATGCCCACCTTCAAGGGCCTGGCGATACACACCTGGGAGCGCACCTGGCAATATATCAAAAAGGCCGGTACCGTCATTTTAGGGCTGTCGATTGTGCTGTGGGCCATGATGACCTTTCCCGGTCTGCCGGAATCAACGCTTGTCGAATTTGAAAAGCAACGCCAGGTCGAAATAAGACGGGTGCCGCCGGCAATTGTCAGCGAGCTGAAAAGCGCCGGCAGTCGTGCCGAACTTTCCGTTGCGGCATACAATCTCAAACAGAGCCTGCGACGCATCGATGCGGCTGAAGCCGAAGCCGGATTGCGCTATTCGGTTGCCGGCCGCGTCGGCGGTGCACTGGAGACCGTGTCGCGATGGGCCGGCTTCGACTGGCGAACCAATATCGCCCTGGTGGGCGGGTTTGCCGCTAAAGAGGTGGTGGTTTCAACGCTAGGTACCGCTTATTCTCTGGGTCAGGTGGATCCGGAGAAGAGCGGATCTTTATCAGAAACACTGGCCCGCGAGCCCGGCTGGTCGCCGTTGATGGCCATCGGTCTGATTGTGTTTACAATGTTTTATTCGCCCTGTT
>JASFIG010000365.1:0-5067 GCA_050122795.1 Desulfobacterales bacterium | reverse complement strand
CCGGCACAACGGGCAAACGGGCCCAACCGGCTCAACCAACTTGCGCCTCTGCGGTAAAAAAGCCGAATCGCATGAACACTGAAGATCTATACAGTAAGCGCTTGGAACGGATTTTAAAGGCGGTTGCTCTGGAAAAGCCGGATCGGACGCCGGTTGTTCTGGAGTATTCCGGATTTGCCGCCTATGCCACGCAAACGCCCATGGCGGCATTTCTGCGATCCCCCCGGACCAATATTGATACCATGATCCAGGCCTTTCAGCTGGTGGGTGAGGGTGACGCCATTAACTATGGGGCATTTTGGCCATACGCCCTGTGTAATGACTTTATGGCCAAGGTGCGTGTTCCCGGAGTGGATTTGCCGGAAAATGAAATGTGGCAGGTGGTGGAAACAGAGTTGATGAACCGCGCCGATTATGACCGCATTGTCAGTCACGGATGGGTGAATTATTTTCAAAAAATGATGCGCGAGCGCATTCTCAACGATGTGCCCCCGGAATACCTGCCGCCGCAGCGACGACCCGTCGACGTCCGCAATGAGTGGCGATCTATCGGCGTACCCGTGCTCAGCGGTGGCGACATAACAACACCCATTGAGCTGCTGTGCGGGGCACGCTCTTTGCCCGAATTCATGATCGATCTGGTCGAAATTCCGCATACAGTCGAAGCTGCCATGAATGCGATTTTACCGCATCTGGCGCCCAAAATAATCCGGCGGGCAAAAAGCCTGGGATACCCGCTGGTCTGGGTGGGCGGATGGCGTGCGGCCCCCTGTCTGTTATCTCCGGGGATGTGGCGCCGGTTTGTGTGGCCTTACTTTCGCAAACTGGTCGTCGAGGTGGTCGATGCCGGTTTGATCGCATTGTTGCACCTGGATTCAGATTGGACGCGTGAGCTTGACATGTTCAAAGAACTTCCGCGCGGCAAATGTATTATGGCCCTCGACGGCGAAACCGATATTTTCAAGGCCAAGGAAATTTTGGGCGATTACATGTGTATTATGGGAGATGTTCCGGCATCGATGCTGTTTTTAAAGACGCCCGAGGACATATACGCATACTGCAGGCGTCTGATCCGGCAGCTTGGCCCGCACGGTTTTATATTGCAGTCCGGCTGTGATATCCCGGCCAATGCCAAACTGGAAAATGTACAGGCCATGGTCGCCGCCGCTGTCGGTTAGGCCTCAATAGTGACTAAAGTGACTAAAATGATCTAAAGTGCCTAAATTTGTGGTGTCGCTACGCTCCATCTTTTATAAAATAGATAGTATTCCTTAACTTTAGTCACTTTAGTTCACTTCCAACTTTAGGGCACTTATTTAGGAAACGAATCGCAACACAACCATCGGGAAAATTATGCGGTTTTAAGCCAGTTTTATGGCGGCGGGTTGTATCCACCGATTCGTACTGCCTTCATAAAACCATTTATCCGGAAAACCACGTCGGCGCGAATATGTCGGGTTTTCGGCCCAGTCCATCAGTTGCTCATAAGCCTGTTGAACCCGCAGGAAAACGGCAGCGTCGCCCCCCTGATCGGGGTGATGGGTTTTGGCCTGTTGTCGGTAGGCACTTTTAATAATTCTCTGTAATTCGGGCGAATCAAGGTCCGCACGGCCCAGTTTAAGAAAGGTTAATGATTTGGCCATTCGTGCCGGTTCTACAATTTCATACGGTTTGATCGATTTAGAGCCGGCATTCTGATTCTTGGCTTTTTCCAAAACATGCTGCGTGGCAATATAGCGCTTGTTCGTCCGGCGCTTTTCTGCCCACCACGCCCGCCCCAACACATTGGACAGTGTTGCGAAATCATCGACCGGTTTTCGCCCTGCGCTGCGTGGAAACAGAAAACTGAAAATATTTGCCGAGCCGTAGGGCAACACATCCAGAAATATAAGGGAGGTCGTAAAATAAAAGGTCGCATACTTGGTGCTGAGCGCTCTTAACAGGCCCGTGCGCATGTTCAAACTGTAACGCAGCTTCTGGCGGCACTCGATTGAACAGTATTTTCGTCTACCCATATTTTCGTCGGTACCGCAGGATAAACAGCGGTTATTCGTATGGGCATATGAAAGGATGAGATCTTTATTAGAGTTTGTTTTCATTTCCAAAGCGCTTAACAGGGAATATGGAACTTTCGCGTGCAGCATACATTTTAATATCTTAAAGGTCAAAGTACAACCGCGCAAGGTGGCGTTTTTTGCAAAAAATATCATCGCTGAGGTTCGGACGCCGCAATTTTAGCTTGCCGTGAAGGCTTTTATTTTGTAAAAATAAGTGCTTAATTTGAATATCCGTTTTGTACCTCTGCATCAGACGGGCTTTAATGAAATTTTAGGTCCAGGATGGCAAAGGGGCTTTCATATTCTCAATAATTTTCATTCGAAATTCAAAGATGACTTGAATTTTGCACAAGTCGGAGGCTTTCAAGATGATGCAACAAATTTCATATTTCCGAATCGCGTGGCTTCTGATGGTAATATTTGCAATTGCGGCCTGCGGCGGCCGGCAGTTGGAGGTTCAATCCATACCCAAATCAGAGCATCCGCAGGAGCTGCTCAACAAACTGGACAGCGAAATTGCCCTGGCCCGCAACGAAAAAATAAATGTTTTGGCACCGACCTGGTTTACCAGGGCCGAATCTTCGCTCAATGAAGCCAAAAGGCTTCTGGATGAGAAGGCAGAGCTTTCAAAAATTTTTGAAAACATCGCCACCGGACAGGCCCAGCTCGACCGCGCCGAAGAAATAGCAAAAGTTTCCAAGGCCACATTGCCGGAAGTTATTGAAGCTCGCGAGCGGGCTCGCAAGGCCGGAGCGGCCGGACTCGGCCAGGAGTACACCGGCGTCGAAGAAGAATTCTTGGAGCTCACGCGTGCCATCGAAAAAGAAAATCTGGGCTATGCGCAGCGAAACCAGGCCGAGGTGGCCGAAAAATTCCGCCAGCTGGAAATAAGGGCCATAAAAGTGAGCACCATTGGTCAGGTGCGCAATCTGTTGCGAGCGGCCGAAAAACAAAAAACCGATAAAATTGCACCGGCTTCTTACACGGCCGCTAAAAATAAATTTACGGAGGCCGATACGTTTATCACCGAAAATCCTTACCAGAAGGAGCAGATGAGCGCGTTGGCCAATCAGGCCCTTTTCTTGGCCCGCCGCCATATGGAGATCGCCAAGGAAACCATCAAGCTCCAGCAGATGACACCGGAGCAAATTGTCCTCAACATGGAGAATATGCTTTACCAGACATCCAGCCGGCTGGCGGCACCTGATATGCGGGATCAGTCCTTTGAACAGCAACTGGATAATATTATGGCGACCATTTCCGCCCAGCGGGCAGATCAGGTATTTACAACCAAAAAAATCAAAGAGCAGCAGCTGGAGATCACCGACCTGCAGCAAAAGATCGCCTCACTGGAAGGTCAGAGCCGTCAGCAACAGGAACGGTTGACGGCCCAAAAACAGCTCAACCAGCTTTTCAGCGAGGTCAGGGGCTATTTTGAACCGCATGAAGCAGAAGTTTATAAAAGAGAAAACCAGCTGATTATCCGACTGAAAACCATAGAGTTCCCCGTGGGCAAGTCGGTGATCATGCCGGATAATTATGCCTTGCTTAGCAAAGTCCAGCGCGCTATACGGGCCTTTGGCGAGCCGGAAGTCATTATCGGCGGCCATACCGACAGCACCGGGCCCGAGCCGATAAATGAACATCTGTCGCAGCAACGAGCCGAGGCAGTCCGTCAGTACCTTGTCGCCAACGGCATTTTGCCGTTTGAAAAAATTATCTCGGTCGGATATGGATCCATGCGCCCGCTGGCTTCGAATTCAACTGAAAAGGGCCGGGCCATGAATCGCCGTATCGATGTCACCATTTCACCCAGCGCGCCGACAACACGCTGAAGCTGAGACCTCGAAATCTAATTTTGCATCCACAAAAGACGATGCGACCCCGACCCGCATCACGGTCCTGACCAAAAACCGTATGCGGGTCTTCTTTTGTTGATTTTGATCTATATCAATGATCTCCCACATCACATTCATCTATACTGGTTTGTCTCATATATATTATTACCAACTACAGGGAATTATACCGCTTGTCATAATAATGTTCCGAAAAAAGGATGGCGGCATAAGTGTTGTAGCAAAAAAGCGTTCCGCAATCGGAACGTTTTTTTGAAAACCACTATAACCCGATAGGAGGCTGCTATGAAACAGCTCAATCTTTACGCGGAAAACGATTTTTCCGAAAAGGCGTTTAAAAAACTTTTGGTGCATGACTCACCCTATTTTAAAATTCTCAATTTCAATTTTCTGCCCGGGCAGGAGTTGCCGGTTCACAGCCACGACATTGAAGGCCAGCTCAGCCTGGTTATTCTGGAAGGCGAAGGTGAGTTTTTAGGTGAGGGCAAAGCGACCATGCCGGCTCAACCGGGAGATGTTGTCATCAGTGATATTGCCGAGCCTCACGGCCTGCGTGCCAAAACCCATCTGAGACTGCTGGTGACCATCGCACCGCCGATTTAAGATGGTTTCTGTCCAAAGGACTTAAAGTTAAATTTCTTAAACTACCGAGTACGAGTACGGGTACGAGGACGAGGAGGAGGACGAGTCACAGGAAATATGGTTGTCCACCCAATCGTACTCGTGCTCGTCCTCGTCCTCGGCATATAGCGAGAGCTCCCGCCTCACAGCGGGATTTCATGTCTCGATCTTATAAATTAAGGTGTTTAAAAGGCGGGTATTAAATTGCATGATCTGGTAAAATGCTGAGTTGCGATACGTTTACAGTATCGGTAATTTTGAGTGGGCAATTTATTTGCAGATACCATAGCTGGATATCTGCAAATGAGTCCAAGCTGAGATTGGCTGGAGCAATAACCATATTCATACCCAATTCCATCACCCCTGCCTCAACTCTCAGCTAACCTCTGAAGGCGGGGGAAGAGTTTCAGCGCGTTAGAACGAAAAATCAGCTTCCGATCTTCTTCACTGTATCCATCGTATTTTTTGATAAAATCGATGCCATTGGCCACCAAATAAGAGTTCGCAAATGGGTTGTCGCTTCCATAAAGAAC
>JASFIG010000364.1:0-5075 GCA_050122795.1 Desulfobacterales bacterium | reverse complement strand
ACGGCCTAAAATCAGAATGGGCGCAGGTCATGTCATTTCCGCAACAGCGATTTGAATCGATGCGGATTATTTCACCACGAAAGCGCGAAATATCGAAAACACGAAAATCGGAACAATTTAGGATTTCGTGCTTTTTTAATTTCGTGTTTTCGTGGTTGATTGGTGCGATTTTGCATCCGTAAAACGAAAGTTTCGTTCCTGATATAAAATAACACGACGTGGGGGAAATGGATATCATTGAAATTAAAAATCTCAGCCACCGTTTTTCAGACGGCACACTGGGTCTTGATCAGATTAACCTCAGGATTGAGGCCGGTGCTTTTGTGGTTCTCGCCGGGCCCAACGGCTGCGGCAAGACAACCCTCATTCGACATCTAAACGGATTGCTGCGGCCGACGGCCGGCTGCGTTAAAGTGGCCGGCGTTCCGGTACAAAAGGATCCGATGCAGGCCAGGCGCCTGGTGGGCATGATGTTCCAGGATGCCGACAGCCAAATCGTCGGTGAAACGGTTTATGCCGATGTGGCATTTGGTCCTGAAAATCTGCGGCTTGATCAAGAGCAAATCCGCAAGCGCGTGGCCGATGCGCTGGAGGTCGTGGGGTTGACAAAATTTGCCGATCAGCGGCCGCATTTGCTGTCCGGAGGCGAGAAACGCCGACTCTCGATTGCGGGCATTTTAGCGATGGAACCCAAAGTGGTTGTTTGCGATGAACCTTTTACCAGTCTGGACTACCCCGGCGTCAAACAGGTTCTCAAGCAGATTCTCGCCCTGCATCAGACCGGCCATACGATTGTCGTCATTACGCATGATCTGGAAAAGGTGCTCGCCCATTGCGATCGTTTGATCATTATGCAAAAGGGGAAAATCGTGCGAGATGGTCTCCCGGCAGAAATCGTTGCTGATATTGAAACGTTTGGTGTCAGAGCCCCCTGTGCCGCTCAGCTGGGAATGGAGGTTCGTTCATGGCTGAACTGACAGGCTTTAGCTTTCATCCGGGAACCTCTGTGCTGCACAAATTGGATGTGCGCTTTAAAATCCTGTTTCTGATTCTGATCAGCTTCAGCAGCCTTGGGGGCGGATTCTTTGGGCTTGGCCTGCTGTCCGCTCTTTTGGCAGGACTCATTATTCATTCCCGTCCACCGCTCAAATCCGGGTTTAAGGAATTTCGGTTTTTTCTAATTCTGCTTTTGCTGATTTTGATGGCCCGCATGTTGACCACGCCCGGCGCGGTTTTAATCGAAATCAAAGCCATTGCCATTACGTGGCAGGGTGTGCTTTCCGGCCTGCTTGTTTGCTGGCGGTTGTTTATTATTGCACTGTTTGGATTTCTGTTTATACTATCAACTCCTTCCGGGCAGATCAAAGCGGCAGTCGAATGGTTTTTGCGGCCGTTCGGATTTATACCCGCTAAACATATTGCCACCATGATGGGCTTGATTGTGCGATTTATCCCTGTCATTCTCAACCAGGCGAGAGAAACCGCTGAAGCGCAGAGGGCCCGCTGCCTGGAAAACAGGAAAAATCCCTTGTATCGTATCACCCGGCTGGCAATACCGCTGATCCGCAGAACCTTTGAACAGGCTGACCGGCTGATCGTTGCCATGGAGGCCAGAGGCTATTCTGAAAAACGCTCGGATCCCACCTTAAACGCAAATCGAATCGACTGGATTGCACTTTTGATTCTGATTGGTATGAGCGTATGGATTATGATCATCTAAGTCTCTGTACGGATCATGATTCCGCGTTTGCCCGGGCATTCGTGCTCTTCATCCTTTCCAGTCTCAGCCCCCTTTTTCAACATGATTCGCCAATAAAATAACAATATGATATCCTTTTAAATTATCAGGCTGCAGCCGGATAAAGGCACCTGGCCGATTGCCGCCGGAAGCTAGTTTGGGTCCTTCAAACAAGCAACTAATTGACAGGGGTGAAACACTATAGTAAGGCTCAGGCCGCAAGATTATTCTTAAATTCCAAATCTCAAAACACAAATATCAAATGGGTTCGACAAGTCTTTCGACAGGCTCACGGTCCTGAGCAGAGCCGAAGGACTCACCACCGCGAGCAAAGTCGAAGGGCTAATCTCAATGACCCAAATTCAAAATACTAAATGTTTTGGTCATTGGAAAATTGAAATTTGGAATGTATTTGTCATTTGGTGCTTGGGATTTGCTATTTTTGTTTTTGATTATCTGAGATTCAGTCGACTTTATAATCTATACTGACGGGGGGGTATTTTTTGAGAATCATCATTGTCGGCGCAGGTCAGGTCGGATTTCACATTGCCAGTCATCTGGCGCTGGAAAACAAAGATGTCGTGGTGCTCGACAAAAATCCGAATGCACTTCGACGGGTATCAGACCATCTTGATGTTCAGGTTATGACCGGCTCGGGAAGCAGTCCGGTGGTTCTGGAGGAAGCCGGTATTCAGGACGCTGAAATCATACTGGCGGTGACCAATAGCGATGAAACCAATCTGGTGGCCTGTCTGGTGGCCAATATCATTTCACCCTCAACCAAAAAACTGGCGCGCATCCGTAATGCTGATTTTGATGATTATCATGAAAACTTTCGGGAAATGGCACCGCATATCGACACCATCATCAACCCGGACATTGAGGTGGTAAAGACCATCCACCGCATGATGAGCATACCGGGGGCAGTCGATATCGGTGAATTTGCCGATGGCCGTCTTAAATTTGTCGGTGTAAACCTGGAAGACGATTCCCAGATGGCCGGTGCGCGTCTACTGGATCTGCCGGACATTATCGGCAAGGCCCGAATTCTCATTGCGGCTGTGGTGCGCGAGGACGAGCTGATCATTCCCAGAGGTGAAGACCGTCTCAAAGCCGGGGATTTGGTTTATTTCATCAGTGAAGAAGAAAAATTGCTGGATACCCTTTCGCTGTTCAACAAATTTGAGCAGCCGCTGAAGCGTGCCCTGATTATTGGCGGCGGACGCATCGGCTACCGATTGGCGCGTTTACTGGAAGAACACTCAATTAATTGTAAAATCATCGAACGCAATCCGGATCGCTGCACCTATCTGGCTGAACGCTTGAACAAGGCGATCGTGCTCAGTGGAGATGGTTCGGATCAGGAATTGCTGTCGGAGGAAAATATCCAGGACATGGATATTGTCGTCACCCTCACCCACGATGAGGAAACCAATATATTGGCCTCCCTGTTGGCCAAACGCATGGGCGCCCGCAAAACCATCACTCGCATCAGCAAATTCAGTTATTTTCCGCTGACAAATGCGATTGGCATCGAACAGGTCGTCAGCCCACGGCTATCGGCCATCAACTCAATCCTGCAACACATTCGCAAAGGAAAGGTGCTATCGGCTATTTCGATTAAAGGCGAGCAGGCCGAAGTGATTGAAGCCGTAGCGCTGGAAACTTCCGATATCGTAGAAAAGCACCTCCGCGAGATCTCTTTTCCCAAAGGGGCCATGGTCGCTGGCATCATCCGCAAGGATACCATCATTATCCCAACAGGCGAAAGCATCATTCAGCCCGGTGACCGGGTCATCATCTTCGCCCGCAAAGAAGCCATTCCCAAAATTGAAAAAATTTTATCCGTAAAGCTGGAGTATTTCTAAATGCGTTGGCGCTACATCCTCCATACCATTGCGATAATGTGCCTATTTTTCGGATTGACCATGATGCTTCCACTTGCCGTCGGTCTGTATTACCGCGACCAGAGCGTTGTGCCGATGTTAAAATCCATGGCGATAACGGTTTTCAGCGGTATCGCATTTCACTTTATCTTCAAAAGTGGCAAGGCCGAAGTGATCAGCCAGCGGGAAGGCATGGCCATTGTTGCTATCGGGTGGACTGCTGTGGGATTATTCGGGGCATTACCGTTTTATTTTGACAGCGGATTTGAGCGCTTCGTCGACGCGGCCTTTGAATCGGTCTCTGGCTTTACCACCACGGGTGCATCAATTTTAACCAGTATCGAAACGATTTCAAAGGGTCTTTTATTCTGGCGCAGCTTTATCCAGTGGCTCGGGGGAATGGGGATCATTGTGCTGTCGGTGGCCATTCTGCCTTTTTTGGGCGTCGGGGGCATGCAGCTTTACAAAGCCGAGGTTCCCAGTCCGGTGCCGGACAAATTAAAGCCCCGCATCCGGGATACGGCCATGATTTTGTGGAAGGTATATGCCCTGATCTCCGTAGCGCAGACCGTTTTACTATTGCTGGGAGGCATGAGCCTGTTCGATGCGGTATGTCACACCTTTACCACCATGCCCACCGGCGGATTTTCTACCAAAAATGCCTCCATCGCGCATTTTGACAGCGTCTATTTTGATTGTGTTTTTATTTTCTTCATGCTGATGGCCGGCATTAATTTTTCCCTGCACTATCAATTTTTAAGAGGCAAGCCGCTGGTGTTCTGGCGGGACTCTGAGTGTCGGTTTTTTCTGGGTGCGGTTTTGCTGCTGACCGTGGCCGTTTCGATTAATCTGTACGGTTCTGTTTATACAAATATCGGCGCTGCCCTGCGCTATGGGGCATTCCAGGTCGTATCCATTATGACAACCACCGGTTTTGCAACTGCTGATTATGAACTCTGGCCGGCCATGTCTCAACTGATCCTATTGCTGTGCATGTTCATCGGCGCGTCTGCCGGATCGACCGGCGGCGGCATGAAGTGCCTGCGCATAATGCTGTGTTTTAAGTATTGTTACCGCGAACTGTTTAACCTGATTCATCCGCACGCGGTTTCCCCGATAAAGATCGGGGGCAAATCAGTGCCGGACGATGTCATGCACAGTGTGGTCGGGTTTCTGGCTTTGTACATGGGATTGTTTGCCCTCAGCTCGGTGGCCCTGGCGGGACTGGGAGTGGATTTTACCACATCATTTGCTGCCATTGCCGCCAGCATCGGCAATATCGGACCCGGTTTTGGGATGGTCGGTCCGGTGGAAAATTACGCTCAGATCCCTGATCTGGGCAAATGGTTGCTGATCTGGTGCATGCTGCTGGGCAGACTGGAAATTTTTACGGTCATTATTCTGGTAGTCCCGGAATTCTGGCGCAAATAGTTGAATTGTTTAAAAGCCTT
>JASFIG010000363.1:0-5079 GCA_050122795.1 Desulfobacterales bacterium | reverse complement strand
TATATTGAAGGCGAAAGTGTGATGCTGATGCTCGATGATGAAAATATTGCTGTATCGACGCGTTCAGCCTGTGCAACCGGCTCCTTGCGTGCCTCGCATGTCCTGCTCTCCCTCGGGCTCAGTCATGCCGATGCCCAGGGAACGCTGGTCATTTCCTTTGGGATCGACAACACCGAAGCGGATATAGATACGTTTTTAAAGGCACTCAAAGAAGTGGTCTCGACCCTGCGCGAAATTTCCCCGCTGTATCAGAAGAAAACGTCCGCAAAATAACCGTATATGGGGTTCTTCAATTTATCCAGTACCGACCATCAGGCTCTCAAAATAGGTGTCGATGATCTGCTCATGCCGGCTAAATTTGCTTTTGAGGAGCTCTTTAAACTTATGGTAACCGGGCTCAGCCAGTAATTCATCGATTTCATGCGCTTTTTTGCCGAGTTGCCGGCAGTACTTGTCTGTGATCGTCTGGGGCGCGGTGCCTCTGTTTTCTGCCACCCGGTTGGTTGCTTCAGTTCTCGAATGACCATTGACTTCCATTCTATAAATAACTTCCAGGATTTGCGACAGGGATTTAGGGGCGCCCTCAATGGTAATTGGCGGCCCCTTGGATGCGCGTTCCTTCCCCTGGTCTTGCTGACTAGCGTCAAACAGCAGGCGGCTCAGAACCGAATTGGGGGTGTCGATAAAAGGTTCGGCATGTTTTTGCAAATATCGCCAGACCTTTTCATCCACTTCAATCGGATACATTTTCATGACAGAACCTCCGGGTCTAGTACCCTCTTTTCATTACACGCAAAATTCGGCCGAATGTCAAGTCTAACTTGACGACCCGGATGGTAATTTACTAGCTTTAATAGCCGATCCGACCGATCGCTTGAGGGCACGATCTCGTATTTCACCACATTAAATGCTAGCTGTTTCCGCCGGAATTATGACAGTGGCTAGTATGCCCGATGACGCTGTTGCCATACGGCATTTTTAATAGATGGACAGGTTATTTGGTGGTGGATACTTTAACGGTCTTGTCCGCCAGGTCTTCGACGGCGGCGTTGCGATCGTCAATCGATCTGATGTGCAGGGTGTGTTTTCCGATGGAGATTTTGTCCTGAGGGCCTAAACTTGCTTTTTTAATGTCTTTATCGTTGAGTAAGGTGCCGTTGGTGCTATCGAGGTCCACCAGCCCATAACCGTCGGGCAGCTTGACGATGGCGGCATGCTCTTTGGAGACCGCCAGATTATCAATGATGATATCGTTGTTGTTGCCGCGACCGATGGTGATTTCGCTTTGATCCGTTTCTATCAGCTTTAGAATTTTGTCTTTGAACTTTAATTCTAATTTCAACATCGTAAAGACCTCCAGATTTTATGGCACCTGTTTAACGGATTATTTTAATTATTCTAACATGTTTTTGATTCTCTCGCAGCAACATTTTAGGTGTTTTTTAATTCCTGCCGGCACAGATGGATTTGTTTGATAAGCTGGTCGGCGGTTTGATAACGCTTGCTGACCCCTTTGGACAACAATTTATCAATCAGCTTCACACAACATTTCGGCGTTCGGGGCGCTATCTGCGACAGCGGGGCATAATTGCTATGGGTGATGGCATACATCAGGGCCGTAATATTTTCACCTGAGAAGGGTTTTTCGGCGCTGAGCATTTCGTATAAAACAACCCCGAGTGAAAACAGATCCGAGCGGCCGTCTACCTTTTTACCGGCTACCTGCTCCGGCGACATATAGTTCGGTGTGCCGAAAATAATACCGGTTTCAGTTTTGCTTGACGAGCTCATGACCCGCGCGATGCCAAAATCGGCCACTTTGATTTGATCATTTTCGAGCACAATGATGTTGGCCGGTTTGATATCCCGATGGACAACACCCTGTTGATGGGCATAAGCAAGCGCCTCTGCCGCCGAAAGCCCTATACTCAGAACCCGATCGACCGCCAGCAAATTATCTTTTTTGCAAAAATGCGTCAGTTCTCTGCCGTTCAACAACTCCATGGCAATATACGCCATGTCATGATCTTCGCCGACATCATAGATGGTGACGATGTTCGGATGGGATAGTTTCCCGGCGGCCTCGGCTTCCCGGAAAAATTGATCTTTCACCTCATTCAGCTGCTGGGCGTCGACGTCGGCATAATTGAGTGTTTTGATCGCCACCTGCCGATTGATGCTCGGGTCTTTGCCCAGGTACACCGTTCCCATGGCGCCACGACCCAGCTCTTTGATAATTTCATACCGACCTAAAGTTGGCTTGGTGGTGGCACCGGCCCATAGAAGCCCGGCATCCTTTTTATTCTGACCGACAGGCATCGCCAGTGTTTGTTCCAATTGTTTCAAATGCTTGATCCTGCGCTTGATGTCTTTAAATGCGCCGGCCTTTAAAATATGGTTGTAAACCGCCAGTGCCTTGTTGAACATTCTTTTGCGCTCGAAATCCAATCCCAGGTTGTAAAGCAACGCTTTGACGGATTTATCGGTAATCGGACACTTCAAAAATTTTTCAAAGGCCATATCCAGCATGCCCTGACCTTGCAAAGACAACCCCAGTGACTTGTTTAATTCGACGCTTTCATCTTTTTTGGCATCGGATATGCGCAGCCGACCCGTTAGCATAAAGCCAAGGACGGCAAACAGAGTTGGGGTCATGCTTCGCAGCCATTGTCCCTGGGCCACCAACAACAATACGGCAACGCCCAGCCAGGTGGCCAGAAAAATAGTGAAGATGAGCATCCCGATTCGCGGCGGCACCTTGGGGATGACAACCATCAAAAAAAAGCCAAAATATAAAAGGACCAAAATTTCCAGAGCCGCAAACCATGAAGGTCTTGAGATATGTCTGCGGTTGATGATGTTTTCAACCGCGCATGCGGTTATTTCCAAGCTCGAGGCTTCGCCCGTCCGCGGTATTTGATAGCGGGGGCTGAACGGTTCTGCGGATAGCCCGAGCAAGACCGCCTTGTTGCGAAGCTGTTCAGGTTCAATCCGGCCTTCCATTAAATCGACTGCTGAGATCCGTTGAATGTTGGTTTCGCGCCCGCTGAAATCGATCAGCATCTGATCCGGCCCGGTGGTGGGCACGGACAGTCGTCTGATTTGCAGACCGGAAGAATGCTTGCGAACGTTTCGGATGGTAGCGCCGTAATACTTTATGGCCACCTGCAAGGCCAAAGATGCAAAATTTCTGTCCTGAAAAGGGATGAACAACGGAACGCTGCGGACCCTGCCGTCCGGATCGACAATCAGGTTGATGTGGCCCAAAGCGCCCGATTTCCGTGACAGCTCCTGATAGGGCTGCTGAACCTGCGAGGCCCGAATGGCCTCATCGGGGCGCAGATTGAATAAGATCGCAGCAGCTTTGACCGGTAGATCCTGCGCAGCGGTTTCTTCAGGGAATTGGCGCGAATTCATTTTTAGCCATTCCGATAGAGCGGTCGCGGTCGCATTATCCGATTCGCTTACAATAAATCGAAGGGGCAAGACGACATTACGCGCCGTTCGGACAGCAGAGATCAAAAGGGCATCGTGATCTAAGCGGTTTTGCGCCTGTACGAGCAGACGGTCCATTTTTTTGAGGATTTGTTTTTTAACGGGTGGCAGGTTTTCGGGTAGGTTTTCTCTTAGATTTTGAATTTCTTTGCCGCCGGCATTCAGCTCCAGGTTGCGGTATAAAATGGAGATGCCCAACGTGTGGGCACCGTTTTTTGACAGCGTGTTGATGATCTCTGCTATGAAAGAACGCGGCCAGGGCCAATCGCCGACCTTATTCAGGCTGACATCGTCAATGCTGACAATAATGACCGGCATGCCTTCCTTCGGGCGCCGCAGGGTCGACATCAAGTCATATGCCTTGTATTCAAGTAATAGCAATGGCTTGAAGCCAAAAAGCATGCCTGCCAGAGCTGCAATCAACAGCATAAGGCAAACGGATCGGCTGGAACTGAATACGTGTTTAATACCCATAGGCATACACCTGAAAGATTTACACCCCCGGAAGACCGACATCCTTTAAAGAAAATGGCGGGTTGCGCAGTTGCTTACCTTAATCCGAACTCAAGTTGCCAGGATTGGGAACCATCATTTACAACCACATCTTCCTGACGGATTTGATTGACCGAATAGCCTTCTACCGATTCACCCTCACGAACAATTCGGTCGTTAATGACCGCAATTCGCTCAGCAGAGACATTTGACCATGCAATCGCCTGCAACTTTAATTTGGCGTTATCCAGTCGCGGGTAAGATCGTGGCGCCGGTACAGCCCGTGGTTTTGATTTCTTCGCCGGCGCTATTGCGGGCGGCCGGCTTTTGCGTTGGCCGGAATCTTCGGCTTTGGCTTCGGGACTGCTGGATATGTTGGATTCTGCCGATGATGTTGATTCTGGGGCGCGGACCTGGGGTTTTGATATTGTCATTTGATGGGTCAGATTCTGCTGCTCCGACGGGCTGCGGGATGTTGTTGCCGACGGCTGTTCCGCTGTGTCACGGTCACGCCCGGCCTCAGTGCTGCCAGATGTCGGTTGCCGGTTTGGCGGGGCAGTCTGCTGAGGCTCTGTTCGTTCGGGTTGGCGGGGTGGGGGCTCAATTTTAGCCTGGAAAACAGGCGGTTTTTCAGGTTGACGCTGCGACCCGATTTTGGATATGAGCCGGTCTTTCTGGTTGTAAATCAGCCATCCTGCAGCGATGACAACCACCGCTACGATAAGGGCCACAACCGCTTTGCGCTGCAGCCAGATCCGGAAAAGACGGCCCCTTACCGCTTTCTTTGTATCAATTATCGACGGCCCGGACTGCAGATCGTCCGGTGGCGGTGTGGATTGGTCAATTCGTTTCAGCGCTTTTAGAATCGTGCTCAAACTCTTAAGGTCCTTCGTCTTATTATTCCATGAACATCTTATCGATAGCACATGACCGGTTGCGCCCGTGCTTGAAAGCATAAAAACACGAAAAAAAGAACCCTATTTTCGTGTTTTTTCGAATACCGATTCGATCCGATTTTTGCAGGGCCAAGTCAATTCAATGTCCGGGTTTTTGTATTTCCATTCCACTCGAATCGGGCTATTTGGATTCGGT
>JASFIG010000362.1:0-5085 GCA_050122795.1 Desulfobacterales bacterium | reverse complement strand
CGTATACCCGGGCCCTGCTTGACGCCGTGCCCAAATTTTCAATGGAAGCCGATTTAAAAAGCATTGAGGGCCATGTGCCCAATCTGGTTTCACCGCCGAGTGGCTGCCGCTTTCATCCCCGCTGTGCGCACGCTATGGCGAGTTGCCGGGAGGCCTTTCCCGAAATGACTGAAATCGGCAAAAATCATCTGGTGGCCTGCTACTGGGCAACCTCAAAAGACAGATGACAGAAGTCAGAGGTCAGATGGCAGAAAAAAGAAGTCAGAAAGCAGATATTAGAGATTAACGATCGGAGGCAGGGGCGGGGTTTATCCCCACCAAATCGGCTGCCGGCAGTGTCACCAATCAAGCAGCGAGCAGTCAGTAGCCAGAGGCGAGAATCTTTAAGCTCTGAACCAAGAATCCCGGAACCCAGAACCTTTATGATGAACAAAATCCTCGAGCTGAAAAATCTGACAAAGCACTATTCCATTCAAGGAGGTGTGCTGCGCCGTGAAATCGGCGCCGTCAGGGCGTTGGACGGCCTCGATCTGGACATCTACCGCGGGGAATGCCTGGGGGTGGTGGGCGAATCCGGATGCGGTAAGACCACTGCCGGCAAGGCCATCGTGCGCCTCTTTAAGCCGACCGGCGGGCATATCTTTTACTATTCCGCAGACGCTGCGTCTAAAGCAATGGCTGACCTGGCGCGCATCAGTAAGTCGCAAATCAAAAAGCTGGGTCTGCGCAACAGGCTGCAAATGGTTTTTCAGGATCCGACCACTTCGCTGGATCCGCGGATGCTGGTCAAAAACATTGTTGCCGAACCCATCAAAACCCTTCAACGAATGAGCGGTCGCGATCTCGAGGAGCGGGTACTGAGTTTACTCAAGCGGGTGGGTCTGACCCGCGACCACCTGCTGCGCTATCCGCACGAATTTTCCGGGGGGCAACGACAGCGAATCGCCGTCGCCCGGGCCATCGCCACGGATCCCGAGTTTATCGTACTCGACGAGCCGACCTCGGCCCTGGACGTTTCGGTGCAATCCCAGATCCTCAATCTGCTAAAATCACTGCAGCAAACGCTGCAATTAACTTATCTGTTTGTCACCCATCATCTTTTGGTCGTCAAATACATCAGTGACCGCGTGGCCGTCATGTACCTGGGCAAAATCGTGGAGCTGGCGGACACGCATGTGATCTTTTCCAGACCGCTGCATCCGTATACACATGCCTTGTTGTCGGCGATCCCGATTCCGGATGTCGCTCACAAGCAGCAGCGCATTGTGTTAAGCGGCGATGTGCCCAATCCTGCCAACCCGCCGGCGGGTTGCCGCTTTCACACCCGCTGCCCGTTCGCAGCGGATCGGTGTCGGGCAGAAGAGCCGCTGCTGGAAGCCGTTGAAACCGGTCATCAGATTGCCTGTCATCGCAAACATGAAACCGCAAAACTGGTGGCCGATAAATTCGATCAAAAGCGGTTCAGATCTTTATCCGCCTAAATAGTGATATGTCAGCCCCCATGTCTTCAACCCCGCCGTTGAGCACCGGCTGTTGGTCCTGCTATCGTTGACACACGAAACAACTACTGGCATATTGGCGTACAGGAGAGGCCACCTTCCGACGCCTTTCGAAAGAATTAACCTTTATACCGCTTGTCAAAATAATGTTCCCCAAAAAGGATGGCGGCATAAGTGTTGGTGCAAAAAAGGTTACGCAATCGGAACGTTTTTTTGACAACCCCTACAGAGGGAGGGATTTGTTATGGCACCTGTTGAACTCCCGATCCCGTCTCATTTCAATCCGCAAAGCGTGGGTGAAGTCTGGAAAGTTTCCTATCAACAGCGGGCTGAAGATGCTGAAGGATGGGCCAAACAGCATCATGTGCAGCCGGCTTTGCGTGATACGTTCAGGATTTGCCTGTTATTGGTCGATGTGCAAAATACATTCTGTATTCCGGATTTCGAGCTTTATGTGGCCGGAAATTCCGGAACAGCAGCTGTGGATGACAATCGACGGCTGTGTGAATTCATGTATCGCAATCTCAATGTCATCACCGAAATCTGCCCAACCATGGACACCCATCAGGTTACACAGATTTTTCACAGCATATTTCTGGTTAATGATCACGGGGAACATCCAGCCCCCTACACGCTCGTAACGTTAGAAGATATAGAGGGCGGTATTTGGAAATTCAACCCTAAGGTATCCTTCAGTCTTCAAATCGATGAAGATTACGGCCAGGAATATCTACTTCATTACGCTCAGAAATTGAAAAAAGGCGGCAAATATGATCTGACGATATGGCCCTACCATGCCATGCTTGGCGGCATTGGTCATGCGCTGGTTTCAGCCGTTGAGGAAGCGGTCTTTTTCCACAGCATTGCCCGCTTGAGTCAACCGGACTTTCAGGTGAAAGGCGGCAATCCGTTGACCGAGAATTACTCGGTTCTAAGCCCTGAGGTGCTGACAGATTCCGCCGGAGATGAAATCGCCGCTAAGAATGTCGGATTTGTCCGCAAATTGCTGGATTTTGACGCCGTGATGATTGCCGGCCAGGCCAAAAGTCACTGCGTGGCGTGGACCATTGAGGACTTATTGACTGAAATATATGATGACGACAGAAAGCTGGCCGAAAAAGTTTATCTTTTAGAGGACTGCACTTCGCCGGTTGTCATTCCAGGTGTTATTGATTACACCGAGCAGGGCAACGACGCATTTCAAAAGTTTGCGGATGCCGGAATGCATGTTGTGCAATCATCTGATCCGATTGTGAGTTGGCCCGGAATCCATCTTTGATATACCGGAATCCATTCGTTGTTATTATCGGCATTGGGGAAATGGGCGCGGTTTTGTAGCGCTTGACACATGAATATTCCGAAAAAAGGATGGCGGCATCAGTGTTGTGGCAGAAAAGCGTCCCGCAATCGGAACGGTTTTTTGACAATCGCTGCAACCTTTCACCGACCGCATATTGACAGATAAGCTGACGATTTTTGTCTCCCCCCTCACCTCTTGAACACCACAATATTTTATAACACATTGATATATAATTAAAAAATTATAATATATCTGCCTGGTATACATTTTGCCTATACAAATCCTGCCAAATTTTATTTTTGCTTCTTTATGACTTATCTTTTTCTACTAAATGACCGATATTATAATATATAAGTATTAAATTTGGCATATGCAGCTGAACTAGATCGCGTGGACCTGAAATGTACGCGTTCATGGGTGACACTGTAACAATGAATACAGTTTTGATGGTTAAACAACCCACATATGAAGCCTTAACGGCCAGGATCGAAGCACTCGAAAAAGAGTTGCAACAGCGGATCCAATGCGAATCGGATCTACGTGATCTCGAACGGCAGTATAAGCTCATATTTGATAAAGCCCGGGATGCCATTTTTATTATCCAAAACGAAGTGATTCAATTTGCCAATCGCAGAGCCAGGATGGTTTTGGGCTATTCGGATGAAGAGCTGTCAACCACCGCCATTGCCGAACTGATCCATCCAAAAGACCGGGAGCAGGTAGTTGCCCGGCATCGAAAAAAGCAAAAAGGTAAAAAAGTCCCCGGTACCCATTCCTTTAGAGTCATCAGCAAAAATGGCAAAGAAATATGGGTGGAACACACCGCGGTGCGTGTAATCTGGGAAGGGCAGCCGGCCACGCTGAACTTTGTTCGCAACATCACTCAAAAAAGGAAGCTGGATGCTCAACTTCAATTTACCGCCAGGCTGGAAGCGATTGGTACCCTGGCAGGCGGGATTGCCCATGCGTTTAACAATCTTCTGATGGGTATCCAGGGATACGCATCTCTACAGCTGATGGATATCGATTCAACGCATCCGCACTATGACACGTTTAAAAAAATCGAAAATGCTGTTGAAGAAGGCTCGGAACTCACCAGGCAACTGATGGGTTACGCGCGCAAGGGCAGATATCGCTCAGGAGCGATTGCCATTAATGACATTATTGAAAATACCTCTCAGACGTTTCAAAAAATGAAAAAGGGAATTATCATCCACCACGAATTCACCCAGAGGCCGCACGCCATTGAGGCCGACCAGGGCCAGATGGAACAAATGCTGTTAAATTTATATATCAATGCGGCCGACGCGATGCAGGATGAGGGGGACATTTATCTAAAGACCAAAAACGTGACCCACCGGGATATTAAAAGCCATCTTTATGAGCCCAGACCCGGAAAATACGTCCGGGTCACCGTTTCAGACACAGGCATGGGCATAGACAAAAAAATCCAGCATCGTATTTTCGATCCGTTTTTTACGACCAAAAAGACCGGCAAAGGAACCGGCCTAGGTCTGGCATCGGTTTACGGGATCGTCAAGAGCCACGATGGTTATATTAATGCGGAGTCCGAAAAGGGGAGCGGGACGACATTTTTTATATATTTGCCGGCAGCAGATAAAAAGAAAATAAAGAAATAAAAATGCTAAAAAATAATTCCAAACTGAATCTGGTTCGTATCGGCAGTGACATCACTTACAGTAGCCTTAAAGAAATCGGCAGCGGCTTACTGATGTCATTTTACGGCATCATTAAAGAAATCGATTTGGCACACTATGAATCGCCAATCATTGACAGCATCGATGCCCAGCTTCTGACGCTGGTACTGGGTGAGGAATACATCGGAAATACCCTCGGGATTACCGATGCGGATCTAAAAATAGATGACGGAGATGAATTCTACAATTCGATTCTCGGCGGGAAAAACCCCAATAATGACGTCGCGGTCGTTTCCACCAAGAAATTGGCTCCCGCCACAATGGTGTCGGAAGCCGAAATTGATCTTTTTGTCGAACGGACAACCAAGGTAGCCCTCCATGAAGTCGGTCATAATTTTGGTTTAACCGATCATGCCTCCTTTAAGCCCGCCGCTGATGGATCCCTGTGCCCCATGAGCAGGGGCGAGTTTAACAAGTTTGGCTATCGGGGGTACGTGCGGGCCATTGTCGACGGTCGTGGTTTTAGTTTTTGTGATGAATGCACGTATTTTTTACGATCGGTCTACGGCTGGCAGCGTTCACAAAATGGTGTCGTAAATGAAGGGCGGGTCTCGAGACGCCACTCAAT
>JASFIG010000361.1:0-5085 GCA_050122795.1 Desulfobacterales bacterium | reverse complement strand
CGACGATAGCGGAGATAATATGACGTGCGGCGATGGCGCCGTAGGAATTGGGTTGATGTGCCACCCCCATGCCTTCCATGGCACATGAAGGTGTTTCGGTGGCAAACATGCGCGCGGCGGCCTGAATCTGGTCGGCCGGCACCCAGGTGATTTCGGCTACTTTATCCAATGGGTATTCTTGCGCGCGCTGTGTCAGCTGGTCAAAGCCGTGGCACCATCGGGTGACAAATTCTTTATCGTAAAGATTTTCCCCGATGATAACATTGATCATGCCCAGCAGCAGGGCACAGTCTGTTCCCGGTCGTAGCTGGAGCCACAGATCAGCCGCTTCAGCCGATTCTGAGCGGCGAGGATCGATGACGATCAGTTTGGCGCCCTTTTTTTTCGCCCCCTCGATACCTTCCCAGATAGTCTGGTGAGAATGCGGTGGATTGCGGCCGATCAGCATCACACAGCGGGTATTCTGCAGTTTTTCGATGTGCATCCAATAAGGCCACCAGCCAAAAAGGGTGGTGGCAACCACCGCTGAATTGCCATGACAAATCTGCGCCTGGCCGCACTGATTGGGGCTGCCGAAAAGGTTCAGGAAGCGTGAGTTGAGTTCTTCATAAGTGCGACTGGTGCCGGCCGTTACGCCCAGTGTCTCGGCACCATACTGATCCTTAAGTGCCTGTAATTTGGTTGCAATCTCATCTAAACCCTTATCCCAGGTGATCTGCTGCCATTTGTTTTCGCCTTTTTCACCCACTCTTTTGAGTGGATAATTCAGACGATCGGGATGATAGAAGCGCTCCAGATCAGAAGCCCACTTGCGGGGGCATTTTTTGATGGAAGAGGTGCTGACCTTGACAATCTGATTGTCTTCCACCTCGAGCTCCAGGCGGCAGCGCGGTTTGCAGCGAAAACAGATGGAATGTTTGATTTCTTTAGGCATCCTTATACCTCCTCAGTATATGGATTAAAGATTTTTTATTTTTACAATTATTGGGATGATAAATTTTATGAGGGGATTGTCGGTTTAAGTCAACTCATATGATTTTATAAAATATATAAGAAATTCTTATATACTGGGCAATTGGAGAGTTGGAGTGCTTTTTATTTCAGATTTCGGATTGCAGAAGTAAGATTGGATTGCGCAATAGAGTATCTGGATAAGATCCGCTAAAATAGCTTCTAAAATGTGTTGAATAAAACCGGACGATACAAATTCACGCCAAAATTGTCATGATGGGGCGCGCATTTGGAAAGCAGGAGAAAAGAAATTTTTTTGTTCAAGTGTTTTCGCTCTTCATCGAGGGTATCGAAATTACCGCCTCCTTTGGATATAATGAGATCAGAGCGATTCACCAGATCATTCACGTCATCTGAACATCTACTCAAAACAGTGCCCGGCAGAGGCCCATCGATGCCGTTTTCAATAACGGTGGCAATTTTATGGATTCCAACGGCTCTGGCCTCGGTTAGCGTTGCGTCATTGAGGGTCGGTATACTTCTAACCACAAAGGTTATTTCCGGTTGGTACCGCTTTTTTATAAGATTGATCAACAGATGATCAAAAACAATCTCTCCGGCGTTATCACCAAAGATCAAAAGACGACGGGTTGCCTCTAACTGTTGTCTGAGCCTGCCATAATTTTCGTCTGCAAGCGGCAATTTTGCTTTATCAATGATCGACTTCTCCATGGATAAAGAAGAATCAGCCACCATAAAATCCATGGAGTTTCCCAGGATGGATAGCTTTACGGCAAGCTTTAACGGGTCGGCAGCATCATTGACCATTTTTTCCAGAAACGGGTACAGAGCCAAAATTTTTTTGTTCTGATTTGATTTGACCTCAGAAAACGGATCTCGTGAGTTGACCTTGGCGACAATTTTTTCCCATACCTCTTCGATAATTTCCGGGCTGGTGATATCCCAGACCTGGCCCCGCAAGGCCGGTATCTGTAAGATATCGGTATATAATGCTTTAACCGATTTTGGGTCCAGGGATAGTTTTCTGATTGAGGAAATGGTCATTTTTAATATGCAGGGAATGCAATCGGGTTTGATGAACATATCCGCTTCTTCTCCTTAAAAGCCTTTCATCATTTCTTTCATTAAAAAAGGTATTTCGATTCGACCGGTGGGCGCTAAAATTTTACTGCTGTAATCCGTGGCAAATTTTTTCTTCAAGGTTCGAACCATTCGTCTGAACTCGGAAGTATTTATAGCTTGAGCGATATTTTCGATGTTACGACCCGTGGACTCGGCCAGTATACGGGGCCCTGTACCGATGGCCAGGCGCCATCCGCCGGTTATCGGAATCCCTAAGGCTTTCATCCCCGGGATACACTCTTCTTTAACAAAATGATAGTGGGCATCCCCCATATCAGGGATGACGTTGTAATATTGGTTAAACTTCCAGGCCCCGGTCTGTATATGATAGGGCTCTTTTTGAATCCGTCCACTTGGGACCCATACACGGCTGCTATATTTGAATACCACCTGCAACAACTTATTGTATATGATTCGATAGGCGCTGTTCAAAAGTGCTTTCATTAAATCTTCTTCTTTTTCTACAGTAGCGACCGCTATGATCCGGGGTCCTTCACCCACCGCAACGTAATAGCCCCCTAACAACCTGAGGCCAAGCTTCTCAAGCGTCGGGTTGTACTCATTGGAGACAAAGGTAGAATAATCATCAAATTTACCTGGGATCACATCCCAGCTTTGAGCGAAAAGAATCGTCATGCGCTGCCTCCTATGGTTGCTGAAAAATGTCTTAAGCCGCTAAGATCACCTAAGCCAGATGGTTCAGATCACTTCGCTACATTTTGAAAATACGGGTCATGAGCTCTGCCAGATATTCGTCCTGGCTTTCCTTCACTTGGGTATATTTTGCCGGGCGTGTCTGAACCCAATAGAGATTTTCAGGGAAAGCAAGATCAGAATCAAAAACCCACTCCATGTCCTGCGGCATGTCGAAATGGGCCTCAACATCTTTGGCGATTCGAACAATCTCCTCGAGCTCCTCTTTATTCAGACAGGGTTTCTCTTGAAGCTCATCGGGGACTTTTGCGATTCCAATACCAGAGGCCTTATAGACTGCCATTTTGGTCTTTTTATTAACTGTTGTTTCCGTTTTTCCGCTTTCTTTGTCCACAATAAAGCTATCGGGTGTAATCTCGCCGCTTACAACGCTCTCACCCAATCCCCAATTTCCTTCGACAACTGTTTTAGAGAGGTCTCCTGTGGTGGGTAAGACTGTAAGGGTAACCCCGGCACATTTGGCGTTGATCATTTTTAATACTGCTACTCCGATCGGTGCTTTATCCAGCTCCATGTTGTTTTCCAGGCGAAAGGCAATGGCTCGGGTTGTAAAGGCGCTTCCCCAGACCTGAATGACTTTTGTGACAAGCTCTTTCTTGCCGCAAACATTCAGATAGGTTTCCATTTGTCCGGGCATGCTGATGGCTCCACTTGAACGAATGGCAACCGGGACATCTGTGCAAACGACCTGCTCACAGAGCTGTTCATAGTGTTTCCAGAGTTTAAATTTCATATCATCGGGCATCTCCTTAGATTGGATGACGCTCCGGATAAAGCGACTGGCTTCGACCTGTTTACCGACTGCATTTTTTAAGTCTTCTTTGTTTTTAAGAACATACGCGCGAATTTCTTCACCTGCGCCGGTTGTTTCCATAAATCGTTCATAGCCGTCAACTGAAATTGCAAATCCAGGCGGCACTTGCATGCCGAGGTGAACCATTTCACCCAAATTTGCACATTTTTTCCCCACCATGTCGTTGTGCTTGCTGCGAAGCTCATTGAACCAAAAGATCCATTTATCTGCCATGGTGATTTTCCTTTTTTTACAGAAAGCGGCAGGGTAGGGGGCCAATAATTTTTCAGTGGCCCCCTCACTGCTTCCGCCTTAACTCAATTAGTCTTGAATATAAACCGTACCCAGGTTGGCATCCACTTTAACCCGCTGGCCGGACTTGATCTTTTGGGTGCCTTCGAAAACGTTCATGACCACCGGGATACCATATTCTCGGCCGACAATGGCGGCATGGGAAAGGCTGGCACCCCGATCCACGATTACGCCTTTGATCATCGAAAAGATGGGTGTCCAGCTAGGAGACGTGGTGGCCGCCACGAGGATATCGCCTTCCTCGACCAGATGGAGTTCATCTTCGGTCATGATGACCCGTGCGGTGCCCTCAGCTACCCCAGGGGAGCCACAGGTTCCATACAGGTCGGCCTTGAGTTCGGGGCGCACCTCCGGCATAGCACCGACGACAACTTTGAGTGCGATGGGATCATTGGACTGCACCAGAACGCCCATGGCCTGATCCATGTCGAATCCTTCTTTTAGCATCGCAGGCGGGTTGGGTGTCTTTTGCCATTCTTCCCATTCAGCCTTTCTGCGCTCGATGATATAACGCAGGTCAAACTGATCCGGGTTGATGCCAGCACGGCGTACCTCATCTGGAATAAGGAAGAAGATGTCTTCACGATCGTCGATAGCGCCTTCTTTGACGAAACGGTCGCCGAGGCCCAATGCGCTTCTGCGCATCATGGCATGGGTGTAAAGATCAAGATAGTGGTCGTGCTCCTCGCTAAAGACACCGCTTTTTTGAGCCAGTCGCATCAGTTGCTCAAACCAACCCTTTTGCTCCTGAGGCACCTTATCGAGTATCTCTTTTTCAGCAGCCTCCCTTTCTTTGGCAACCTTGTCACGTTCCTCATCGAGGTTGAATCCCCCGCCCTTCATGAGAAACTGCTTGACATTGCCAAGGGCCGGTGTCGGATCCTCCACCCATGTCGGCAGATTGATTTCCGACATGCGCTGCATGCGCCAGCCATCTTCGTTCATAAAATCCATAAAATCCTTCAATAACGCTTGACCCTTTTCCGTTTTTGAAAGTGCGGCCGAAATATTTGCAGGCTCGTTCTGAAGAAATACATCCGCCAGGCCTTCTTCTTCTGCGCGTTTAGAAAATTGCCAAAGGCGACGGTCAACCTGAAATACCTTGTTGTCAAACCCGGATACCAATCTGTGAAATGTCGGGGAGGTGTCATCGATACCGGCCAACTCGCGGC
>JASFIG010000360.1:0-5086 GCA_050122795.1 Desulfobacterales bacterium | reverse complement strand
AAGACCGCAAGCGTCTGCAGCATGTGCCCCATTATGCGCCGGCCGGCCAGAGCACCCAGCTGATTGTGGGCGCCAGCCCGGAATCAGACCACAGAATCCTGCAGCTGGCCGACCGGCTGTATCAGCATCAGGCCCTCAAGCGAGTTTATTATTCCGCTTATGTGCCGGTCGGTGGGTCAGGGACGCGGCTGCCAAACCTGGCCGAGCCCCCTTTGCAGCGTGAAAACCGGCTTTACCAAGCCGATTGGCTGATTCGATTGTACGGGTTTGCCATTGACGACGTGATCAGCAGCGAAATTCCCTATCTCGATTTGAAGATCGATCCAAAGCAGGCCTTCGCCCTGAGAAACCCGTCATTGTTTCCGATCGACATCAATGCTGCGGACTATCATATGATTCTCAAGGTGCCGGGCATCGGGCTCAAATCGGCCAAGCGGATTGTAGGCTTGCGGCGCAAAGGGCGCATCCGGTTCGAGCACCTGCAGCAAATGGGGGTGGTTGTCCGACGTGCTTCGCCCTACATCCAATGTGAAGGTACGCCCGCTGCGCATTGGATGGGCGCATCATTGAAAGGCAGATCTGCGCAACACAAGTCTAAAACAGACGGTAGCCGGCCGACGAAGAAAAACACGCGACGGGTTTTTGTGACCGACGGCACTTTCGAAGGCCTGCTGACGGCCCTTTTCGAGGTCTATGCGGCCAAGCAGCCGCCGGATGCCATCGAGCCTGCAAACGGCCATCAAAAGGGGCTTTTTGAAAGCCGGATTCCGATCACAACGGATATCGAAAAGTCCGATCGCGTCTGGAAAGGCCTCAAATCACATCTGGGAGCGAAGCGCCGCCGCATGCTTTTTGAAGCTTACCTTTCAGGCAGTCCGGCAGTGGAAACGGCCATTTATCAATTCGTACGGAATATGATCCCAGCCCGCCGAAGCCGCAACGGCAAAGCGCATCTGACCTCCCATATTCAAGTCGAAAAACTGGCGCAGAAAGTGCGCCGCGAGGCCCACCGGATGAAAGGATTTATTCGCTTTGAGCAAACCGGCGATGATCAATATCTTGCCCTGTTTGCCCCGCAGTATGACGTTTTGCCACTGGTTCGACGGCATTTTGAAATGCGCTTTGGCGACCAGAGCTGGATCATTTACGATACCCTCAGAAACTACGGATTACTCTACGACCGGCGTCAGACACGCGAGCTGCGCCTGGATGTCGCCGAGGTGGATGCGATCCGCAAAAACGAATCCGCCGGCGAGCAGTTATGTCAAACCCTCTGGCAGCAATATTACGATGCCGTCAACATTCCACAACGTCACAACCCTAAACTGCACCTGCGTCAGTTGCCACGCCGCTACTGGCAATATCTTCCGGAAAAGCAAGCCTGATGCGCCGCTCCTAAAATTCAAGGGCTCCGGCGTATCGGTTATGCCATTGCAGCGGCAAAAAGTGCTTTCTGACGATAAAAGCGGGTTCAATACAAACGATAAGGACCTTGGCAGAATAGAAGGTTTTCACCTTTTGGGCCTCAACAATTTCGTGTTTATTTTGACAGCGGCTGGCACAGCTCGATGGTAATATCTTCAGGCCCCTTGAAAAAGGCAATTTTCATGTTGGGTATTTCGGTGGGCGGCATGAAAAAAGAATATCCCCGCGCGGTAAGGTCTTCGAAGGCACTTTGAATGTCCTCGACCTCCAGGCCGATATGATCAAAGCCGAATGTCGAATGGGAGGCATCTCCGGCCATTTTCTCATCTTCTCTGGCCACCCGCAGGTTAACGGTGGCGCCATCCAGCTCAAGGGAAGCGCCGTCGGCGGTGCCGAACTTGCGGCGATCGATCAGCCGGGCCGCCAGCACCTCCGTAAAAAAACCAATCATTTTTTCAAGATCTTTGCAGATGATATGAACGTGATGAAAGCGATAAGACATATGAATCCTCCGGATCAAAACAATCTAATGACGGAAAATGACGTGCCCTTGAAATAGCCATTGCCGTCAAGCATCATTTTATATAATTTTATGGTGTTGGTAATCAACCCCTAACGAGACGGAATTAAGACATCGGATATGCAAACGAGCACACACCAGGGCAACCCCAAAGTGTCGTCGCGCCGGCAGCGCCTGTTTTTCGCTTCCCTGATGTGCCTGATTCTTTTGCTCGTGATCGCGGTGGCGGTCTCCATCCCTTTCTTTTATGAATCTTCATCCATACTATACAAATTCGGTTTTAATCGGGTGCTTCTGCTTGCCGGTCAGGTGACGGGTCTGGTTGCGGGCTGCCTGCTGTTAATTCAAGTTGTTCTGGCGGCGCGCTTAAAAAGTCTTGACCGGATTTTCGGCCTGGACCGGCTGTTCAGATATCATCGTCTTGGCGGGTTTATCATCGCTGCGCTGGTGATTGTACATCCCATCGCGATATTTATATCCGATGACAGGATCTTTATCCCGCTGCAATGGCGCTACTGGCCGGAGTTTGTCGGCCTGTTTCTGACACTGCTGATTGTTTTTATGGTGGTTACCGGCCATTGGAGAGCGGGGCTGCGGCTGGCCTTTCAGCGCTGGTGGCCGATTCACCGTATCGCAGGCATGTTGGCCGTGACGGCATTCGGGATTCATGTACTGTCCGTCAATGATACCTTTGAGCAAAAACTGCCGTGGCTACTGGCGATAGTGGCCCTGGCCCTGTGCGGGCTTGTGTTTTTGTGGATCCGAACCCGACGCTTGCGAAACCGGGTGAGGCCCCTGCGGGTTTCGGCAGTCGAACCGGCCGGTGCGGATGCGGTAAGCCTGAAAATGGTTGCAGAAGGCCATCATTTGCCGGCATATCTGCCGGGGCAGTTTGGTTTCGTCAGCCTTTCATCAGCCCATGTGTCAAACGAGGAGCACCCATTTACGATCGCTTCCAGCCCGACACAATCCGACGCCCTTGAAATCGTTGTGCGCACCACCGGCGACTGGACCGCACAGTTGCCAAATCTCCAGCCACAGGACGGGGTTTTATTCGATGGCCCCTACGGGCTGTTTGGCCATCTGCCCATTTCCAAACAAACGGAGATCATCATGATTGCCGGCGGCATCGGTATCACCCCGATGCTGAGCATGCTGCGTTATATGGCCGAGTCCGATGATCAGCGTAAAATAACATTGCTCTGGAGCAATCAAACCCCCGATCATATCGTTTTGCCGGATGCGTTTGAAAAATTGGCAGCGCAACTAAAAGGGCTGCACATCGTACATGTGATGACCCGTGCTTCCGAATACAGCGGTGAGCGGGGACGCCTGGACCGCTCCAAGCTCAAAAGGCTTCTTTCCGGATGCAGCCGATCAGCGGCCGTAATGGTCTGCGGCCCCGATCATATGATGCAAGATGTCCGTTTGCACCTGGTGTCGCTGGGGTTTCAGCGGCAAATGATTTTTATGGAACGCTTCGTTCTGTAGCCACCGGATCGTTGACACCTGAAGGGACATCATTATAGTGATCTCATGTAGAGGGATGGCGGCCATAAAGTTTCATTCGCCAAATCGGATGCCCGTATTTTTGAATCCGCTAACAAACACTGAAAATAGGAGAAAAACATGCAGAAGATTCTCATAACCCTGACGGCGATCCTGTCTATTGTGCTTTGCGCTCATTTTGCATCGGCTGAACTGGAAAAATGGGAAATCGACAAAGCCCATTCAAGTATCTATTTTGATGTCAGACACACCTATGCAACAGTCAGAGGACTATTCGAGGACTACTCCGGATCCGTGCAATTTGATGCCGACAACATGGAAATGGGCAAAATCAGCCTTGAGGTCCGCACCAAAAGCATCAATACCGGCATCCCCAACCGGGATAATCACCTGCGCGCCGATGAATTTTTTGGCGTTAAAGAATATCCGACGATGACGTTCGAATCCACGGGGGTAAAGAAGAAAGAAGGCAACCAGTATATCGTGGAGGGGGATCTGACCATCAAGGGTAAAACGGAAAAGGTGGCCGTGCCCTTTACCTATTTTGGATCACGGGAAAACCCCTTAAAGAAGGGGCAACTGGTTGCAGGATTTGAGGCTCCCTTTTCCATTCATCGTTTGGATTACGGAGTGGGGCCTGGAAAATACGTTGAGATGGGCACGATCGGCAACCAGGTTAATATCCTGGTTACATTGGAGGTGGTTAGACCAAAATGATAGCCTTAGAGAACTATAAGCTAAAAAACTGCATTTTATCCAGTTCAAGCGCCACCCAGGTTAAGATTGCGGACCAGGCAATGAACACCATAAATCGGTATAGTTTAATAATCATATCCACCTCCGAACTTGCAACACGGTTGCCCTAGTTTTTCAAACAGGCAAACTGATAGACTTGCGGCCTGATGGATAAATCCTTTGCACCGGGCCGTGTCTTATATCCAACAGCGTTTTGAGCCAGACACGCCCGCCCCGCCGCTTGATCCATTACTGTAACCAGATGATCTTTTAAAACGCCATAGGAAAAATGCTGTCTGGCGATTTCATAATTATGATCGACCATTTCTGCTGCCCGGCGGGGCGACTCCAGAATCTCTCTGACCGTCTGCACGGTCTCTGCGGTCAGACTGGCGTCCATGGTAACCAAATCAAAACCCTTGGGCTCGATATCGCTGATAAAGGTGGCATAGCGGTTTACCAGCAGCGGCTTTTTTAAATAGATAGCCTCTAAAAAGGCGTTGCCAAAACCTTCGTTCAGGCTGGGAAACGTTACAAAGTCGGCATGGGCGTAAATGTTCCAGAGGCTATGCCCATTTACACGCTGTCTGGCATGCTGCCAGGGGCTGGCAATCGGTTTTTGAGCCAGGCGCAAATCGATACCGTTATCAAGGGCATAATTTTTTAACCGGCCGGCGTAATCCCAGCCCTCATCTCCGGCCTCGTGGGAGATGAGCAATTTGTAGTGCGAACCTCCCAGATGTTTGACCAGGTCAATGGCATGCTCGATACCCTTGCGCTCAATAATGCGGGTGGGTTGCAGAATCGTCTTATGATTTGGCTTCAAACCGAAGGATGCCAGAAAATCCTTGAAGCTGTTCACGTAAGTCGGCGGCGGATTATCGAAATCGAGTACAT
>JASFIG010000359.1:0-5087 GCA_050122795.1 Desulfobacterales bacterium | reverse complement strand
ATTTAATATCAATTATTTATAGGTTTTTGAGCCACTTTGGCATCCCGCTTGCTTCTATAAAAGACAGCCGAAAAGGAGGTGATCATTTTGCTGAAAAAAACATTTTCCATTATCCTGATATTGCGCTGGCTAATCGCCATCTTCGTCATATCTGTCGCCGGCGTCGCCGCGATACCTTTCGAGAGAGATATTCAAAAAACCCGGATCGCAATGGGAACCGTCATTCATAAGAATATCGCTTTGATTACAGTTGGCTCAAAGGAACACCCCGGCCAAATCCTAACACTGAGCACCAATGCTAAAACCGAACGGCTGGCCTTGCAGCCGGGCGATCAGATCATCGTTGAATACAGTCCGAATTACATTATTCGGTCGATTGCCAAGCAGGGTTAATCCGAAGCCCAACCAGCCAAAACGGCCGTCCGCTTGTATCTTTTAGGACAAAACCATACAAAGCGGCCACAAAAAAGATACGCACCTTAATATATAATATTATTGTATATTATTCATTTTGCGCCCAAAGTAGCCTGAGAGACTGTAACAAAATTTATACAAAGCAAGAATATCCCGAAGCCAATATAACAAATAAATTCCAACATATCAGCAAGATAAGGTGATCAAACCTGTATGGCACAGCCCTTGCTCTTTCAAATATCGGTATCGGAGGGATCCATAGACATCTGTGGGTTTGGTAAAGCCAAGCGAATCCAGAAATCGAAACGATGCTGACATTTGAAATGGGCTGTCAGACAGCAAATCGACCCGCACGGAAAGGAGGTGCACGATTGCGGGCGTAACGGCGTAATAATGCACATCACATCGAATCAATTCGATTTAATTCTAAACCAAAAAGGAGAAAACCAATGCATCTATACCGAATTAATAAGCCCATTTCTTTGTTGATCATTACCCTGTTTGCTATTTCTTTTGCTGCCGTTAGCATTTCCCAGGCCGCCGATGCGCAGGCGCTTAAAGGTGAAGTGGTATCGGTGGACCCGAATACCGGCATGCTGGAGGTTATGAGTCCGGAAGGCAAAACCATCATGCTCAATGCCGGAGAGCAAATCGAGGACCTGAAGACCCTGCAAAAAGGCGATCAGGTGATGATTGAATACGATAAAGACAAAAATGTTAAATCAATCAACAAGGAAGGCTAGCCCTTGCCCTTCTTTGAAAAGGATAAAAGGGGCACGCGGTGCCCCTTTTATCCCGATGCCGGCAGCCCGGGATCAAACTGGC
Organism: Desulfobacterales bacterium; assembly: GCA_050122795.1. Lineage (GTDB taxonomy): Bacteria > Desulfobacterota > Desulfobacteria > Desulfobacterales > JAHEIW01 > JAHEIW01. The sequence goes on along the minus strand of JASFIG010000359.1, from coordinate 3,848 downwards.
TGCAAATCCCTTCACGGATCCGTCTGCTTACCCTTATGTTTGCGCTTTTATCAGAGCGTTCTTATTTCGGTTGAGCCCCGTTGCCTGCTTGCCCGCCTGTGTTTGGCGGGTTGGCCCGTTTTCCGGTGAAAAAATACAAACCGACCTTTTTCATGGGCTGAGGCGCTCAATCCCGTTTCGCGAGGACCTTCGGCCGGCAAAACAGGCTTTATCAGCGAACCCAATAAAATGAAACTCACCATCTTTAAACGATTAACCTTTGGCTATGCGGCCATTTTATTACTGGTTGTATTTTTAGGTCTTTATGTGACCTTAAAGCTCAATCAACTCAATGGTCTCAGCCGGGAAATTGCAACCGTGCACGTCAATCGCTTAACGCTGACGGAGCATATCCTGGACAAGCTGTTTTCCCAGGTCAGTTTCGAGAAAAAATATCTCATCTCCCGTGATGCTGATTTCTTAAAAAAATTCTGGGAGATACAGCTTCAGATAATTGAAGATATCCGCAAACTGGAAGCGTTGCCGGACACGGTGGAAAACAAAAATCTGTTCAATCAAATCCAGACCGATTATGGCCAATTTTTATCGCTGTTCAGAACGGAAATCAAAGCGCTCAAAAAAAATCCGAACTACCCGCGCCTCAAATTCCAGCAACAGAAAGATCATCTGGTTGATCAAATCAACCAGCGCCTCAAGCAGATGATTCAGGCTAGCCGTCGGCAACGCGATAAAAAAATAAATATATCCAGCCAGATTAGCGCCCGGGTATTGCAGGTAACAACGATTACAGCCGCATTGTCCATCCTGATGGGATTGCTCATTTCTTTTTATAACACGCGCGGCATCAATCGCTCGATTGTGCAATTGCAGAAGATGACCCGGGAAATTGCCAAGGGTAAATTTAAAGAAATTAATACGATTACATCACCACCGGAAATTAAAGAACTGTCAGATGATTTTAACCTGATGTGCGAGCGCCTCCGGGAGCTGGATGCAATGAAGAAAGACTTCATCAGTCATGTTTCCCACACCCTGCGAACGCCGTTGACCGCAATAAAAGAAGCCAGCCGGATGCTCATGGAAGGTACTTATGCCGACGTTCCCGCCAAGCAAAACGAATTGCTGACCATTACCCAAAAAGAATGTGAACGGTTGATTGACTCGGTGAATCGCATTCTGGATCTGTCCCGCATGGAAGCCAAAATGATGGATTATCGGCTCAAGCGGGGGTTCTTATTTCCGGTCATCCAACAAACGGTTTTAAAACTGGCGCCGATCGCCCCGCGAACAAAAATCGATCTTGAATTAAAACCGTCTCCCAATCTGCCGGCCGTCAAAATGGATGAAGAGCGCATCGCCCAGGTCATGGAAAATCTGATCGGCAATGCCCTAAAATTTTCTGATGCCGGTGGAAAAGTGATGATTGATGCCTCCCTGAAGAACCAGGGACAGTACTGGATAGAGGTCTGCGTGGCGGACACAGGTTGCGGTATTCCGCGGGAGAATATGGGAAAAATATTTGATCGATTTCACCGCATCGACGGCGGACAAAAAAACCCCCTGGGAACGGGTCTGGGGTTGTCGATTGCCAAACACATCGTTGCCGACCATGGAGGTAAGATATGGGTGCGAAGCAAACCCGGACAGGGCAGCAGCTTTTACTTCTCGTTACCGCTACCGTGATATGGGCACTGACGGCCGTGGGATGCCTGCACGGGCCGCCACAGCCGCAGGGCGAAAAACAGTTGCTTGAGGCCCGCCAGCGATTCGCCTCAGGCGATTACCGCAATGCCCTTGAGATAAACCGGCGCGTGCTGGCGCAGGATCCGGCTAACCTGGCAGATCAATCGCTTTTTCAGATCGGCATGATCTATGCGCACCCGGACAATCCGGACCGCGATATCCAAAAAGCGCTGCAATCCTTTCAGGGCATCATCGATCGCTATCCTGCAAGTCACCTGCAACCGGAAGCCCATTTATGGCGGTCCGTGCTGGATCAGCTCAGAGCCCAGGAAGATCAGATACAATTTTTAACCCGGCGCAGCGCCCCTCTGGAAAAGGCGCTAAAAATCCAAAAAAAGAAAATAAGCCAGCTACAGGATCAGCTGGAAAAGTTAAAGCGTATCGATATTCACATGGAAGAAAAAAAGCGAGAAACCATACCCGAGGCAGAAGAACTAAAGGAAAAAGGAAATGGAGAAAATTCTGGTAGTTGATGACGACCCCAGCATTCTCAAAGTCATTCGTATGCGCTTGGAAGCTCAAGGATACCGGGTTACCACCGCTATCGAAGCAAAAAAAGCGCTCGCGCTGGCAGCGGAACATCCGTTTGATGCCGCCTTGCTGGACCTGAAACTCAAAGGTGAAAACGGCATTCATCTGATGCAGGCGTTACATCAAATTCACCCGGAAATGCCGGTCATCATCCTGACAGCATACGGCACGATTAAAAGCGCCGTGGCCGCCATTAAAAAAGGCGCATATAGTTATTTGACCAAACCTTTCGACCACGAGGAGCTTTTGTTGCAGACCCGCAACGGTCTGGAACGCAGCCGGCTCACAAAAGAAGTTAAGAATCTTAAAAAAATCGTCAAAGAACGCTACGGCTTTGAAAACATCATTACCAAAAGCGCCAAAATGGAAACGGTCCTGGACCAGGTTGCCCATGCCGCGGAGTCGGATGCAAACGTGTTTATTGAAGGCGAAAGCGGCACCGGGAAAGAATTGATCGCCAGGACACTGCATTTAGCCAGCGCACGCAAAGATGGGCCCTTTGTGGCCATCAATTGTGCCGCCATACCGGAAACCCTGCTGGAGAGCGAGCTTTTCGGCTACCAAAAAGGTGCCTTTACCGATGCCGCCCGAAATAAAAAAGGCCTCTTTTTGCAGGCCCATCAGGGCACCTTTTTTCTGGATGAGATCTCGGAAATGGCGCTATCGATGCAGGCCAAGTTCTTACGGGTATTGCAGGAAAAAGAATTTTACCCGATTGGTGCTCAAAAGACAATCAAAGTCAATACCCGCTTTATCGCCAGCTCAAACCGGAATCTGGAATCAGAAGTCAAAAAAGGCACCTTTCGCGAAGATCTTTTTTACCGGATCCATGTCATTGTTATACAATTGCCGCCGTTGCGCCAGCGCAAAGATGACATTCCCTTGCTGGCAAATTATTTTTTGAACAAGTACGCCCGCGAGACGCAAAAAGATATCAGCGGCTTTACACCGTCTGCCTTTCAAAAACTGATGTTGCACGACTGGCCGGGTAACGTGCGGGAGCTGGAAAATACCGTCGAGTGTGCGGTGGCGCTGGCGACTCAGAATATCATCTCGGAGGACGCGATCCTGCCGGATCAGGACGCCGCTGAAGGCGGCCTGCAGTCGTTGAAAGATGCCAAAGAAGATTTCGAAAAAAATTACCTGATTCAACTGATTGAGCTAACGCACGGCAACGTCAGTCAGGCCGCCAAGCTGGCCGGTAAATACCGCGCGGATTTATACCAGCTGTTAAAAAAATACGACATCAAAGCAGCCGATTATCGCAAACCAACATAAAATGAAAACCGACATCCTGTCTGCAAGTTTATTAGAGCGGTTCGTGTCCCTCGGATCATTTACTAAATCCGGGGGAATATGATCCACGGGTTGTTTTTATAAAAAAGTCACTTAAATCCCAAATAACAATATTCAAACTTCAAATAAATCTCAAAATTCAATTCATCAAATTCAAAACCGGAGACCTTGCTTTTGCGAACTGTTACCAAATTATCATCCTTTTCAAAATAGACAAACCGCCGCCACGGTAATATATTTATCCGAAACCATAAATGGCCCAGGAGAAGATAATGAAA
>JASFIG010000358.1:0-5111 GCA_050122795.1 Desulfobacterales bacterium | reverse complement strand
GCTGGTGTCTTACGGCTCATCGGCCCGCTCGGCCCGCCATATCGTCGAAAAAAGAAGATCGCGGGGCGAACGGCTGGGCCTTTTGGAGTTGCAGACGCTGTGGCCGTTTCCGAATGAGATCGTCCGTGAAAAATGCGTTGCGGCTCAATCGGTTATCGTGGTTGAGCAGAATATGGGGCAGGTCCTTCAATCCGTGAAACTGGCTGTGGATGAGCCCGACAAGGTGTTTCTGGCCAATCGCATCGACGGCGTTTTTATCATGCCATCTGATATTTTGAATATCCTGCGATTGATCCAGGGTAAGGGGGTTTAAAACGATGGCGCTAAAAGCATATTTGCGAGAACGATTTTTTCCGCATCTCTGGTGCCCGGGCTGCGGCCATGGCATGGTTTTAAACGGCCTGCTGCAAGCCATTGAAAAAATGGGGCTCAGCCGCAACGAGATCGTCATGGTCTCGGGTATTGGCTGTTCATCGCGCATTACCGGCTATGTGGATTTTCACACCCTGCATACGATTCATGGCCGGGCGCTGGCTTTTGCAACCGGCGTCAAAATGGCCCGCCCGGAGCTCAATTTGATTGTGCCCATGGGTGACGGCGATGCCCTGGCAATCGGGGGCAATCATTTTATCCATGCGGCGCGTCGCAATATTGACATTACCGCCATTGTCATGAACAACCGGATCTATGGTATGACGGGCGGCCAGTTTTCCCCGCTATCGGGTGAACATGTCCGCGCGACAACGGCGCCCTATTTGACCATTGACCCCGGTTTCGATGTCGTGGAACTGTCAAAAGCAGCCGGTGCCACCTTTGTGGCCCGGACCACCACCTATCACATTCAGCAGATGACCGATATTATCCAGCAGGCCATTTTGCACGAGGGCTTTTCAGTGGTCGAAATTTTCTCTCAGTGCCCCACGTATTTCGGCCGCAAAAACAAAGCCGGCGATGCCGTTGACATGATTGCGTATTACAAGAAACACACGACACCGATCGGCTCCAAGGCCAAAAACGAAAATCCAAATCTGATCGAGCGCGGGATTTTTGTCCAGCAAGAGCAGCCGGAATATTGCAACCAATACGAACAGCTGGTGCAAAAGGCAATGAAAGGTCGCTAAAAATGGAAAGATGCAGAATGGTGTTTTCAGGCTCGGGAGGGCAGGGGGTTATCACCGCGGCGGTTATCCTGGCTGAAGCAGCGGTGCTGTACAATGGCCTCAATGCCGTCCAATCCCAATCTTACGGGGCCGAAGCCCGCGGGGGGGCAACCCGTTCTGATATCATCATATCCGACTCGATCATCCACTATCCCAAAGTCATTCAACCCAATGTGCTCGTCTGCCTGACCCAGCAAGCCTACAATAAATTTTATTCGATTATTCGGCCGGGAGGCCTGTTGATCAGCGATAGCCGCTATGTCCAGACCGAAAAAAAAGTCGATGCCCAGCAAAAAGAGATTGCCATGTACGATGCGGTCATCGACAAAATCGGCAAACCGATTGTTTTCAATATTTGCATGCTGGGGGCCGTTATTGCCATAACCGAATTGATCGATCCCGAATCGATTATGAAAGCGCTGCAAAATCGTATTCCACCGGATTTTCTGGATATGAATCGTCAGGCGCTGGAGATCGGAATTAAGCTGGGGAAAGCCACTAAGCATACATCATAAAAACCAATCCAGATTCTTCGTACTCAAGACCCTTCAGTGGAATTTTGGAATCCCATATCGTTACGGGTTCCGAGTTGCGCGTTACGCGTTATCAACGCAAATATTCTGGTCAAAATCTCAACCCGCAACCCGGAACACGAAACACGTAACGTATTGCCTCCCATAGGCCATCACTCCGGTTTGTAATTCTTTACGGGTTAATGTTCTCGCCGGCCGCCTGCGACCCGACGATCTTTTTCGAAGATGAGACCTCACCAAAGCCGCAGCGCATGCTTTTGCGGCATACCGGCCGCCATCATTTTTTCAACCACCGCTGCAATGTCATAGGCAACACACCTGACGTCAACCGTATCCTCAGTTGAGTCCCAGATCAGATACTTGGCTTTGTTGTTTCCATCCCGGGGCTGTCCGACGCTGCCGGCACAGATGACATACTTGCGGCGGCTGTCCAGCTTGTTGAGGCCTTCTTTGAGCTTACCACTTTCAAGCCCCTGCCGGCCCAAACTGACGATGTCCAGGGTGTGGGTGTGGCCGATAAAACAGCGTTTTTCTTTTAAGCGCTCCAGCGCCTGCATTTTGGTTTCATCGGATAGCTGGAACAAATAGGTCAACACAGAGTCCGGCGGAAATCCATGAACAAAGCGACATCCATGCGCACGCCAATGGGTTTTCAGATTGTCGATGAACTTGATGGATTGAGGGGACAATAGTTGGCGGGTTATATTCAATGATTTACGGGCAGCCTGGTTAAACCAGTCCAGGTAGGTTGGTTCAATCAGGGCCAGCTCATGGTTACCCTGTAAGGCTGTTATTTTGCGCCGCTGAATGCATTTGATGGCCTCTTCCGGCTGCGGGCCATAACCGATATGATCTCCCAGGCTAATGACATCATCAACCTCGGACCTTGCGATATCGGCCGAAACCTGCTCGAGTGCTTCCATGTTGCCATGGATATCGGAAATAATGGCTATTTTCATCGGTATATCCTCAATTGAGTGTCGAGCTCAATTGAATGTCGATCAATATTTATTGTCTCAGCAGGTTAAAATACCAGGCCATCAATTGCGGTCCCAAAAATATATAGGCGATTGCGCCAATGGCCAGGAAAGGTCCGAATGGCACCTTAAGTTTCATCGACGTACGGGTTTTTAACATGACGAGTATCCCGACAACCGTTCCAATGGCCGACGCCACAAATATCGTAAATAAAACGCCCTTCCATCCGATGATGGCACCCATCATCGCTAAAAGTTTGATATCGCCGCCGCCCATACCCTCTTTTCGGGTCAGCACATAATACAGCTGAGCGACAATCCACAGGCTGCCGCCACCGATGAGTACTCCCAAAATAGATTCAACGAGCGTAATATCGGGCAGGGCGAAGCTGGCCGCAAAAAAAATCGGTATTCCCGGCAGGCTAATCACGTCGGGAATAATCTGATGATCAATATCAATAAATGTGATCACCAGCAGCGTTGCGATAAAGGTATAATAAATCAGTGCTTCAACGCTCAAACCATATTTCATAAATACACCCACGGCAAAAATGCCGCTGATAAATTCGATGAGGGGGTAACGAAATGAGATGCGGGCCCCACAATAGCGGCATTTTCCGCGTAAAACCATGTAGCTTAAAATCGGTATATTGTCGTAAGAAGCGATGAGCGTACCGCAACGTGGGCACATCGAACGAGGGTGGACAATTGATTTTGACTCAGGAAGCCGATAAATGCACACATTCAAAAAGCTTCCGATACAGATGCCAAAAACAAAAATCAAGAATTCGGTCAAATAATTTGTTATCATCGGTTAACGGTCCTGACAGGGTAAGCGTTCTTTGGTCGTCGGCATTTTGATCGGCCGCGCCATTTTCTCTAAGGGCACATGACCGGCATTGTTCCTCTTTAAAATATAGTGAACGTTCTTATTTTAAGGGTTCAGAATGTATTTCATAAAAAATTAAACTGGATATTGTCAAAGAAAAATTAAATCTTATTTTAACGGGTTACATCACACCAACAGTCAGATTGCCAAACCAAAGGTAATTTCGGCCTAAATCCGATGGACCTTGAATTTTAGTCTCATGCGCAGGAGCGAAAATGGCACAAAGCGATACAGACGATCTTATCAGCCTTATCGAAGAAGACAGCGCTAATGCTGAGATACCGACAACACTTCCGCTGTTGCCGGTCCGGGATGTCGTCATATTTAGCGATATGGTATTACCGTTGTTTGTCGGCCGGGAAAGATCCATACGAGCCGTTGAAGAGGGTGTTGCCAAAGATGGATATTTGATGCTGGTGACCCAAAAAGATCCCGCAACTGAAAACCCGGTTGCCGCCGACATATATAAAATGGGTACGGTCAGCCGGGTCTTACGTATGTTGAAGCTTCCCGATGGGCGGGTCAAGGCCCTGGTGCAGGGAGTTGCCAAGGCTAAAATTGTTCGTTACCTGAGAAAACGCTCATTTTACCGGGTTAAAATTGAAAAAGTGGAAGAGCCGCCTGTCGGCAAAATCGATCTGAAGACACGGGCCTTGATGCGAACGGTCAGGAAACATACCGAAAAAATCCTTTCACTGCAGGGGGAGCTCTCCGGTGATATCAGCACCATTCTAGAAAGTATCGAAGGACCGGGCAAACTGGCCGATCTGGCAGCATCCAATCTAAAGCTCAAAATCCAGGAATTCCAGGAACTGCTGGAGTTGACGGATCCGGTCAAACGCCTCAAAAAGGTAAATGATCTGCTTAGCAGAGAACTTGAATTCTCAACGGTGCAGGCCAAAATCGAATCCGACGTCAAGGATGAGATTTCCAAATCCCAGCGCGACTACTACTTACGCGAGCAAGTCAGGGCGATTTACAAAGAGCTGGGCGAACAGGACGACAAAACCGTTGAAATTGAAGACTACCGAAAGAAAATCAAGCGCGCCAAAATGCCCAAGGAAGCGGATAAGGAAGCCTTCAAGCAACTCAAGCGTCTTGAACAGATGCATCCGGATTCTGCAGAGGCAACCGTTTCACGAACCTACCTCGACTGGCTGGTTGAGCTGCCATGGCACAAATCTTCTCGGGACAATTTTGATATCAGCAAGGCCAAGGGGGTACTTGAAAAAGATCACTACGGTTTACACAATGTAAAAGATCGTATTCTCGAATATTTGAGTGTCCGCAAATTGAACCCGAAGATGAAAGGCCCGATCTTATGTTTTGTCGGACCGCCTGGCGTCGGCAAGACCTCGCTGGGCCAGTCCATTGCACGGGCATTAAACCGTAAGTTTATCCGTATTTCTCTGGGCGGTATTCGTGATGAAGCCGAAATCAGGGGCCATCGGCGAACCTACATTGGCGCATTACCCGGCCGCATTCTGCAGGGTCTTAAGCAATGTGGCAGCAATAATCCGGTTTTTATGATGGATGAAATCGATAAACTGGG
>JASFIG010000357.1:0-5136 GCA_050122795.1 Desulfobacterales bacterium | reverse complement strand
TGGATATTGCACGAGTTGGAGGCTTTCATATGCAAGGCATTTAAGGTCGAGGCTATAGTGAACTATGCCTCGGCCTTAATAACGCAGCAGATGGAAGCCTCCGGCTCGCCCACCGGGTGAAAATTAATGAGATAAAATGGTATCCATCCTTATCAAAGAATTAAATTTTCTCATTAATTTTCATGCAATATTACATGCGCTCCGGCGCCGAAACACCCAGCAGCGTCAGCCCGTTGCGGATGACCTTTTGAACGGCTAATATCAGATTGAGCCGGCCGCAGCGCAATAACACATCATCGGTTAATACCCGATGCTTATTGTAGTAAGTATGGAAAGCGGATGCAAGCACCATCAAATAATAGGTCACGCGATGCGGCTCCATACTTTCGGCGCTGCCGGCCAGAATGTCCGGATAGCGCGCCAGGGCTTTGATCAGATCAATTTCTTCCGGCGCCGTAAGGCGGGCAACAGCCTTATCATCCCAGGTAATCTCACCCGCGCCCCGTTCCCTGCCCTTGCGCATGATGCTGGCAATGCGGGCATGCACGTATTGGACATAATAGACGGGATTGTCGTTGGTCTTTTGCTTGGCAACGTCCAGATCGAAGTCAAGCGCACTTTCATAATGGCGTGTCAGAAAAATGAAGCGCGCAGCATCGCGTCCCACTTCGCCGATCACATCTCTCAGGGTTTCAAATTCACCCGCCCGGGTCGACATGGCCACCGGCTCACCCGCTCTGAGCAGGTTGACGAGTTGCACCAAAATCACGTCGAACTGATGGCGCTGATGTCCGCAGGCTTCGATGGCCGCTTTCATACGCGGAATATAACCGTGATGGTCCGCCCCCCAGACATCGACCACCCGTTCAAAACCGCGGTCGTACTTATCCTGATGATAGGCGATATCGGATGCAAAATAGGTCGTTTCCCCGTTGGCTTTGACCACCACGCGATCTTTTTCATCACCGAATTCACTGGTTTTAAACCACAGAGCGCCCTCTTTTTCATAAACGATGCCCTTTTTGCGGAACTGCTCCAGAATCTCAGCCACCCGCCCGGAGTCATAAAGGCTCTGCTCACTGAACCAGCGGTCAAATTCCACCCCGAATGATTTTAAATCGTCCCGAATGCCGTCCAGTATCTTTTCAGCTGCAAAGCGCGCACATTCCATTACAGCGTCGTCTTCGGGCTGGCCTAACAGGCGATCGCCTTTCTGTGATTTGAGGTCGGCGGCCAGATCGCGAATGTAGGCTCCCTGATAGCATTCGGCCGGAAATTCCACTTCCTGACCGGACAGCTCCCGGTAGCGCAAATAAACCGATTGCCCCAGGGTTCGGATCTGGCGGCCCGAATCGTTGATGTAATATTCCTTCTGGACATCGTAACCGCAGAAGGCCAGGATATTGGCAACCGCATCCCCCACGGCCGCACCGCGGCCGTGGCCGACATGCAACGGGCCGGTGGGATTCGAGCTCACAAATTCAACCTGAAATTTTTGGCCCGTTCCGATATCGCTGGCGCCGTAAGCCGTGTCGGCATCAAGGATCTCACGTAAAACCGGATGCCAGGCGGATGGCCTGACAAAGAAATTAATAAACCCCGGTCCGGCGATTTCCGTTTTCTCGATCAATTGCTGCGGATCCTGCAGGTGGGCAATAATGGCATCTGCAATTTTGCGCGGCGCCATTTTCTGAATGGAGGCCATCACCATGGCGATATTGGTTGAAAAATCACCATGGGCGTCAGCCCGAGGCTCTTCAATCTCTACCACGGGAATGTCGGCCGATGGCAAGTCTCCTTTTTCATGAGCGCTTTTGGCCGCACTGTAAATTAGATCTCGTAATTTCCTTTTCATATGCAGTTTATTTTCGCGGTTATCGGGGAAACTCCAGTTGGATACGCATGATATTATCTCACCATGAAGATCACAAAGGGAAAAACATAAATTTAATTTTTTCCTTCCGTGTCCTTTGCGCCCTTCGTGGTTATGGTTGCCTCACTTGAGCTTTCTGCGTAACATTATTTGGCTTTTATCCGCTAAGCCCAATACTCCAGCACTCCATTCCAGCCTCCGCAGCCGAGCTACTTCGGCGGCGTAGGCTTCTCCGGTACTTCAATGGTGAGCGAAGCGAACGATATATTACCAGAGTTTTGCAGTCGTTTTCATGCAAAATTTAGGTGGTACCTGGATCTTGCACGAGTCGGAGGCTTTCATATGCAAGGCATTTAAGGGCGCGGCTATAGTCGTCTATGCCGCGTCCTTAATAACGCAGCAGATGGAAGCTTCCGGCTCGCCCAACGGGTGAAAATTAATGCGATGAAATGATTTCCATTCTTTATGCCTAATTGATTTTTTGAATGTCTTCTATAATTCGCTAACCGGCTGTAATCAAGATATAATAAGAATTTCACATTAATTTTCATGCAAGAATTAGGTATCGTGATAGATAAAGTCTTTTCCACGCCAAGTCAAGCGCCTAGACACCTTAACGGCCTCTGTTTTCTGCAGCGGCACAAAAGACAGCTCTTCATAAATTTCGTTTGCCTGATGTGTCTTTAAATGTTAAGTTTCAGCACCTTAAATGACAATAAACCATAGAGCAGGTGAATGTAACCGCATACCGCATCCAATCAAACCATCATAACAGTGCGAGGAATCACATTGGATTTAAAGCAAAAACGCGTCCTGGTCACGGGCGCCTGCGGAACGGTGGGCAAGGAGCTGGTCCGCCAGCTCTTGAAGGGACAAGACGTAACGGAGCTCATCGCCCTGGATAACAACGAAAGCGAACTGTTTTTTCTGGAGCAGCAATTGTCCGAATACGACCAGGCATCCTTTTTTTTGGCCGATATTCGCGATCGAGACCGGCTAAATGACAAAATGAAGGGCATCGATTGGGTATTTCACACAGCGGCCTTTAAACATGTGCGCCAGTGCGAGCGGTCCCCGTTTGAGGCGGTACAAACCAATATTCTGGGTGTTCAAAATATCATCTACGCCGCTGTCGAAAACAATATTGAACGCGTCATTTTCACCAGCTCGGATAAAGCCGTCAACCCGACCAATGTCATGGGGACATCAAAACTGATGGGCGAACGCCTGATCACGGCCGCCAACAGCAACCTGCGCGGCGACGGCCCCATATTTGCCTCCACCCGTTTCGGCAATGTTTTAGGCTCGCGCGGTTCGGTCATCCCCATTTTCCAGGATCAAATCCGCCGCGGCGGACCGATAACCCTGACCGATCCGGACATGACCCGATTTATCATGAGTATCGAGGAGGCCGTCCGGTTGGTCATCGATACCGGGATCCTTTGCCGCGGCGGCGAGGTATTCGTTACCAAGATGCCTGCAATTCGCATAAAAGATCTGGCCGAGGTCATGGTCGCAGAACTGGCAACCACCTTCGGGCATCGGGCGCAGGATATTAAAATCCAGGTCATCGGTCACCAGCCGGGTGAAAAGATGTATGAAGAATTGTTAAATATGGAAGAAACAAGGCGTTCGTGGGAGCTGGCCCGGTATTTCATCATCCTGCCGGCCTTTCGCGAAATTTATCGCGATATCGAATTCGATTATCCTGACATAACGACAACGGAAGTAACGAGTGCCTATCATTCCGGCGCACAGACACCGCTTTCAAAAACCCAGCTTGCTGAGTTCCTCAAGGAAAACGGTCTGCTAAAACCGGAATGATGGAATGGTGGAATACAGGAGGAAGGCTCAAATACTAGAATATTGGAATACCAAAGGGAATGTTGGAATACTGGAATGGTGGAATATTGGGACGGTAATTTTTGGCCAAATCTTGGGGCAAGATAGTTATTCGCTTTTAACCATTATTCCAGCATTCCATCATTCCATTATTCCAGATTCAAAGAACCTGGTGGATGAAAATTCGTATAGAAGCAAACGGGGCGAGGGAGTGTAGATGCGTGTACTGATACTTGGCGGAGACGGCTACCTGGGATGGCCCACCGCCATGCACCTCAGCGCTCACGGCCATGCAGTCGCTGTCGCCGACAATTACCTGCGCCGACAATTGTGCCGCGAAGAAAAGGTGGATTTTTTATACACAGTCCCGGATCTGAATGAGCGCGCCGTTCTCTGGAATTCGGTTTCCGGTCATAAGATCGCGGTCCATATCGGCGATCTGAACGCATGGGATTTCATGGCGCAGGTGTTCGAAAAATTTGAGCCGGAGGCGATCGTTCACTATGCCGAACAGCCGGCCGCCCCTTACTCGATGCTCAACCGCAGGGCAGCCACCCTGACACTGCAAAACAATTTGACCGTAACGGCCAACGTCATCTTTGCCGTGCGGCAATTTTGTCCCCATGCGCACATTGTTAAACTGGGAACCATGGGCGAGTACGGCACGCCCGATATCGATATCGAGGAAGGCTGGCTGGAAGTCGAACACAAAGGCCGACGGCACACGTTTTTGTATCCCCGCCAGGCCGGCAGTTTATATCACACCACCAAAATCATGGATACGGATCTGTTGTGGTTCTACGTGCGCACCTGGGGACTGCGGGCAACCGACCTGATGCAGGGCCCGGTTTACGGTATATTTACCGCTGAAACTGGACAAAACGAGCGCCTGTTGCCTTTTTTTAATTATGATGAAATTTTCGGTACCGTGCTGAACCGATTTGTGGTACAGGCGGTGGCCGGGCACCCGCTGACTGTTTACGGCAAGGGCGGTCAGACCCGGGGCTTTTTAAACATTAAAGACACCTTGAATTGCGTGCGCCTGTCGCTGGAAAAACCGGCCGACCGCGGTGAATTGCGTATTTTCAACCAGTTTACGGAAACCTTCAGCGTCAACGACCTGGCCGTTAAAGTTAAAGAAGCCGGCAACAAAATTGGAATAAATGTCGACATACAGCACGTCGAAAACCCGCGCCTGGAGGCCGAAGCGCACTACTACAACCCCTGCCACACGGGTCTTCTGGAGCTGGGCTTATCGCCTCATTATTTATCCGAGGATGTCCTGATTGAAATGATGGAGCACGTCATCAAATACAAAGATCAAATAAAACACGAACAAATTTGTCGCACCGTAACATGGCGATAGCATCTTCGAAGCCCAGCGCTGCATGGCCTTATTTGGGTGGCGATATCACTTGAAA
>JASFIG010000356.1:0-5148 GCA_050122795.1 Desulfobacterales bacterium | reverse complement strand
TCGGGGGGAATTTCCAATCAACACCGGCCATTGTAAAGGCACATGCTGAAACTGCTTGCGGATATTTTCGGCGACGGCCGCTCAGGCGGCTTGTTGCGGGACCTGGTAAAGTTTCTATGTCAGCACATGCTGTCTTGAACGTGAGCCGCTCGAAAAAATCCATGTGGTCAAGTAGGTCAACCCTAAGGAAAAGGAGGATAAATGCAGATTCTTGACGCCCGAAAAACAATACAACTTGTGGTTGTCGGACTCATCGTGGTAATGTTTATGGCAGTTGGTGGTTGTGCATCAACTAAAAAGGATAAGACCGCTACGGCACCTTCAGCCCAGGGCAGCTCCGGGGTGCCGGCTTTGTACTATGATTTTGGTGATGTTCTGGTTCCCAAGGAGCTCAAGGTCGATAAAAAATCTTCTTTTATTTATCAAACCGAAGGTTTTTCTGCCGGTGTGCTGGTATTAAAGGGTCGGATTGACTCCAGCTCTTTGATTTCATTTTTTGACATAAACATGACCAAGGACAACTGGCAGAAGATCAGCTCGTTCAAGTCCGATCGGACCATGTTGCTGTTTCAAAAAGCCCATCGCTGGTGCGTGATGAATATCAATGATGAAACCTTTAATACCTATGTCGAAATATGGGTGGCCCCGACAACCAGAGGCGGCGCATCCGGTTTGCTGGAATAAAACACGGTTCATCTTCCCAAGAGCTTCAGGTCCGGCACGGCGGTTGGCGTTGATGGTCCATTGCGGGTGAAAATTTTCATCATGACGAACGTATCCTATCAAAATAAAAATATAATCCTGGGTGTCAGCGGCGGCATTGCTGCCTATAAAAGCGTGGAGATTCTCAGACGCTTAATCCAGGCCGGAGCCAGTGTGCGGGTTATAATGACCCAAAGTGCCCAGTGGTTCGTGGGGGCGCTGACGTTTGAAGCCCTCTCGGGTCAAGCGGTTTTCAAAGATATGTTTGCCGATGACCATGAGGCTTCGATTCGGCACATCGAGTGGGCTCAGGCGGCCGATGGTGTCATCATCGCACCGGCTACCGCTAATACAATTGGTAAACTGGCGAACGGTATCGCCGATGACCCTTTGAGTACCTTTATGCTGGCAGTAACGGCGCCGGTTCTGATTTGTCCATCAATGAATAGCCATATGTACGCAAGCAAAGCGGTTCAGCGAAATCTTGACACCCTCAGGTCTGATGGATATTTTGTATTGGATCCCGGCTCCGGCGAGCTTGCGTGCGGCACCACCGGCCCGGGAAGACTCCCCGAACCAGACGTCATTGTTGATCGATTTCTCAGTTGCTTTGCACCCAGTGATCTGGCCGGAAAGAAATTCGTAGTGACTGCCGGTCCCACCATCGAACCCATTGACCCGGTCAGGTTCATCAGCAACCCTTCATCCGGAAAGATGGGCTATGCTGTTGCCCGGGGCGCAGCGCAACGGGGTGCTGAAGTTGTCCTCGTTACCGGCCCTACGAATCTGCCTGACCCGGCCAATGTGTCCATGATTCGGACTCGAACAGCGGACGAAATGGCTGAGGCTGTGTTTCAAGAATTTGAAGATGCAGATGTGATTATCAAAGCGGCAGCCGTTTCCGATTACGGACTGCAGGAAAGTGCCGATCATAAAATCAAAAAAGGCAAAAACGAATGGATTTTGGCGCTCAAACAGAATCAGGATATTCTGCGGACCCTGGGGCGCAAAAAGACACACCAGGTGCTGGTTGGATTTGCGGCCGAAACCAGAGATCTGGAACAAAACGCCACGCAAAAGCTGGCTGAAAAAAACCTGGATATCATTGTCGGCAATATGGTGGGGTCTTCTGATTCCGGTTTTGCATCCGACACCAACACGGTGACGTTTTTCTATAGTGACGGTACCAAAGAAATATTGCCATCGATGGATAAACAGGCAGTTGCGCACATCTTGCTGGATCGGATCGTTGAAAAAACGCTGTGTTCTGCAACCAAAAAAAAAGGGACCTGAAAACTTTTAGCTCTGGGTTGTCGTGGCCTCAAGATCTCAAATAATTGAATCGATCGATGCCTTAAGCCACTCCCTTAAGCGTCTTTCCCGAAGCGGACTTCGAGGATTTGATTGTCATCCTGACAGTCTTGCAAAATTGTCCGCCTGGGGTGTGGTGCCGCAAAAGCATCTTGAAACCCTGACGGATATACGCTCGAATTTAGGCGAATGCCGGCGCTGCAGACTGGCACAGCATCGCCGCAACATTGTCTTCGGTTCCGGCAGTCCGACTGCAAAGCTGGTATTTGTGGGCGAGGGGCCGGGTTTTGATGAAGATCGACAGGCTGAGCCGTTTGTAGGGCCGGCCGGTCAGCTGTTGACCAAGATCATCGCTGCCATTAATCTGACCCGCAGCCAAGTTTATATCAGCAACATCGTTAAGTGCCGGCCGCCCAGCAACCGCAATCCGCGTCCTGATGAAATTCAAACCTGTTATCCTTTTCTGGATCGACAGCTTGACGCCATTCAGCCGACCTTTATCTGCGCGCTGGGATCGATTGCGGCACAAACGCTCTTGAATACCGCTGAACCGATATCCAAACTGAGGGGTCGATTTTACGACTACCGGGGCATTAAACTGCTTCCAACTTACCACCCGGCCTACTTACTGCGTAATGCCGAAAAAAAAAGGGCGGTTTGGGAAGATATGAAAATGCTCATGAAGGAATATCCCTATGAAACCTAAAGCAACGATCGTCATCATGTTATCGCTACTTGCGCTGCTGTTTGCAAGTGGTGCCTGGGCAGCCAAAGGCGACGTTTATATTGTCGCCATCAATGATGCCATTAGCCCGGGGATAGCAGAATATATCAACAACAGCATCGAGCGGGCTGAACAAGAAGAAGCGGCCTGCCTGATCATAGAGATGGATACCCCCGGTGGTCTGGCCGAATCCATGCGCTTGATCATCAAAGATATCCTGGGCAGCAATGTGCCGATTGTGGTTTTCGTGGCGCCGCGCGGTGCCCGGGCCGCTTCAGCCGGCGTGATGATTACGATGGCCGCCGATGTGGCGGCGATGGCGCCCGGGACGAACATCGGTGCGGCTCATCCGGTCGGAGCAGGGGGCAAGGATATCAGCGGGAAAATGTCGGAAAAAGTCATCAACGACATGGTTGCCCATGCCAAAAGTGTTGCCGAAAAGCGCGGACGAAATCAAAAATGGGTCGAACAGGCCATTCGAGAAAGTGTTTCGATCACCGAAACCGAGGCCCTCGAAGAAAACGTCATCGATTTGATCGCCGAAGACACCGATGATCTGATTCGACAGCTGAATGGCCGTAAGATTGCCGACAAAGGTGAGTTGAAACTGGATCAGGCCCAGAAGGTCATCGTCGAGCCCTCGCTGCGAACCAATATTTTGAAGACTATCAGCAACCCCAACATTGCCTATATTTTGCTGATGATCGGATTGGCCGGACTTTATTTTGAGCTGTCCCATCCGGGTGCTATTTTTCCCGGCGTCATCGGCGGGATATCGCTGATCCTGGCATTCTTTGCGCTGCAGACCCTGCCGGTTAATTATGCCGGTATTCTGCTGATTGCTCTGGCCATCATATTATTCATCATGGAGATGAAAATCCCCAGCTACGGTCTTTTGAGCGTGGCCGGTGTTCTGTCATTACTTTTGGGTTCGTTGATGATGTTTAAAAACACCGGTCCGGATATGGGGTTGTCCCTGAAGGTTTTGCTGCCGACCCTTATCTTAATATCAGGCTTTTTTGTATTTGTCGCCGGCCTGGTGTTTCGGGCCCAGATGTCCAAACCCAAAACCGGCACCAAAGGCCTTGTCGGCGAAGTCGGCATTGTAAAAAAAGCCCTGGCACCCGAGGGTAAGGTATTTGTTCATGGGGAATTGTGGAATGCCAGGGCACAAGAACAAATAGATGAAAATCGTAAAGTTCGGGTGATCAACGTGGTGAATTTGATGCTGGAAGTTGAACCGGCGGATGAATCTTCCAGCGCTTAGGGCGCCGACGCCCTGCTGGTTTATTTCAATGTACGGATCAAATTTTGGTTGTCATCCGTTAAAGCGCGGGCAGGGCACTGTTGCCGCCTGTTAACCTTTCCGCCCAAAAAAAGGAGGATCGCATGAGTCTTTTTACCCCAGTTGCCATTCTTGTTCTGGTCATCTTTTTTCTATCGGCAGCGTTGCGGATTCTGAACGAATATGAGCGCGGCGTGATATTCAGGCTGGGGCGCGTCATCGCTGCCAAAGGGCCGGGGCTCATTATTTTGATTCCGCTGATTGACAAGATGATCAAGGTCAGCCTGCGCCTGGTGGCCATGGATGTGGATCCACAAGATGTGATCACCAGAGACAATGTCTCGGTTAAGGTCAATGCCGTCATCTATTTCAGGGTGATCGATCCCATCAAGGCGATTGTGGAAGTTGAAAATTATAGCTATGCCATGTCCCAGCTGGCGCAAACGACTTTGCGGAGTGTTTGCGGGCAGTCTGAACTGGACGACCTGCTGGCCGAACGGGAAAAAATTAACACCGAACTGCAGGAAATACTGGATACCCATACCGATCCATGGGGTATCAAGGTGGCCACAGTTGAACTTAAACACATCGATTTGCCGGGAGAAATGCAACGGGCGATTGCACGCCAGGCGGAGGCCGAGCGGGAAAGACGCGCCAAGGTAATTAACGCCGAGGGTGAATACCAGGCTGCCACGAAATTGGCAGAAGCGTCGCAAATCATCGAAAAACACCCTACAGCCCTGCAACTGCGGTATCTGCAGACCATGAACGAAATGTCAACCGAAAGTAATTCGACAATGATCTTTCCCATTCCCATCGAGCTGTTCAAACCCTTTACTCGCTTATTTGAAAAGACGGATAAAGAATAAATGATTGAACTTATCGGTTTATTTTGATATCAGGCAATTTTAAATTTTATCATCAATTGGCAAAATGGATTGTACCTGCGTCGTCACGAGGCGGAGGCTTTATAGCCTCCGCTTGTGCTTTCAAACAACGTCACAAGGAGAAATAAGCAAATGAGTGAGAATTCTGAAGGGAAAAACCAAAATTCCGGGGAGGCCGCAGAGCCCGGTGAGAAAGCGCAAGCAACAACTGCAAAAGAAGACAAAACCGCAGAAACCGC
>JASFIG010000355.1:0-5189 GCA_050122795.1 Desulfobacterales bacterium | reverse complement strand
CAAGACCAAAGCGGGTGTCAAAGAATTGCAGGAAGGCACCGGCATATTTGCCTGGGCCTGCGGTGTGGGTACCGCACCCGGATTGGCCGTGCGGGAATATATCACCTCGCGCAAGATCCCCTGGGTGGGGCCGGCCACGGGATCTTCACATTGGATCACCCCGCCCAATAGATACCTGTTTGCGGTTTATCCCCTGTATTATATCGAAGCCAAGGCCCTGGTTCGACTGGGGGTCGAAGAAATGGGTTTCAAGCGTGTGGCCATTGCCTACCAGAACGATGATTACGGCAAAAATGGCCTGACCGCTGCCCGCAAAGAGCTGATTGCCCATGGCATGCAGCTGGTGGCCGAAGTGCCGGTGGAGCTCAAGGATCAGGATATGAAACCCCACGTCATGAAGCTACGCCAATCAGAGGCCGACATGGTTTTATTGTGGGTCGGTCCGGGTCATGCCGCCAGATTTGTTGGCACCAGCACCGCAATGAAGTTTGCGCCGCAATTCATGACCGTCAGCACCTGCTCGGATTTTCCGTTGATGATGCATATCAGCAAAGGTTTGTTCAAGGGGGTCATCGCAACCACTTTCGGTGAACTGCCGGATTCTGATCTGCCGCTGATGCAAAAGTATAAAAAGGATGCCTATGAAAAGTTTGCCGCCAAAGGCGAAAGGTGGGGTCTGTTTTATTATGCGGGTATTCTGTTTGTCGAGCCGATGGTGGAAGCGCTCAAAAGGGCCGGGCGCGATCTGACGCGCGAGAAATTTATAGCGGCCATGGAGTCCATAATAGGATTCAAAGGCATCGGCGGTGAGGTCAGTTATGGCATTTTTAATCCCGATAGGGGTTATGAAACCCGAGGCGGAATGAAAGAGGTCTTTATCATTCAATGTCTGGAAGACGGCAAGGCCAAGAAATTAACGGACTGGATGAAGATCCCGTATCCCTAGCGAACAGAACCCTGCTATTTGGGAAAGTATGGAGATCGGAGGATTGGCGTTCTCCGATCTCCTTTGAATTGCTATGGCTTTTTTTGAGGTTCAACATCTTGGTATCTCCTTCGGTGGGTTGACGGCCCTGGAGAATATTTCTTTTGCAGTCAACCGCGGAGAAATTTATGCCATCATCGGTCCCAACGGGGCCGGCAAGACCACCCTGTTCAATTGCGTCAATGGCATTTATAAGCCCGATGAAGGAGCGATTCGATTTAAGGACCAGACCATCGACGGCTTAAAGCCGGACCATGTCGCCCGACTGGGCATTGCCCGCACCTTTCAAAACATCGAGCTTTTCAGCCATATGAACACCATGGAAAACATCATGCTCGGCCGGCATTTGCACATGCAAACCGGGCTTTTCAGGGGCATCAGCATGTGGGGCAAGCGCTCTTTTGCCGGCAGAGAAGAAATCAAGCACCGGCGCAAGGTCGAAGAAATCATCGACTTTCTGGATCTACAGGCGGCCCGCAACCAGCTGGTCGGCGGCCTGCCCTACGGCATCCAGAAGCAAATTGAACTGGGGCGGGCGCTGGCGCTGGAGCCGGAATTGTTGTTGCTGGACGAGCCCTGTGCGGGCATGAATGCCGAAGAAAAGCAGGATATGATTTTCTGGGTCAAAGATATCCAGGATGAGCTGGGCATCACGATATTACTGATCGAACATGACATGAATATGGTGATGGATATCTCCGACCGTATCCTGGTGATCAACTTTGGCAGCATCATCACCGAGGGCACTCCGGAGGCAGTGCAGAAACACCCTGAAGTGCTGAAAGCTTATCTCGGCGAAAATTAAAATTGATTTCAAAACCCCCTCTAATGGCCGATGGCTGTGTTATAAAGCGTTTCGAAATACTCGCGTACTATCGTGTACGCTCCGTTTTCGAAACGCTTCAAGCCTTGCCCTCGGCCATGATAGAGCGCTTTGAAACCAATTTTTCCTTATAAATCAATTTATCAAAATCTAAAATAAGAAAAGAATAACAATTAGAGCGATTGAATGGCGGCGTTGCTGGAAATAAAAAATATCGAGACCTATTACGACCTGATCTATGCCATCCGGGGGGCTTCGTTGACCGTTGAGGAAGGTACTATCACGGCCATTCTGGGCACCAACGGGGCGGGCAAATCCACGGTTCTAAAAACGGTCATGGGGCTCATCGAGGATCAGCCGGATAAAGGTACGATTGAATTTAAGGGTAACCGCATCGACGGCAAAGACACCGATAAGATCGTGCGCCTGGGCATCTCCTATGTTCCCGAAGGCCGCGAAGTATTCGAAGAGCTCAGCGTCAAAGAAAATTTACTGATGGGCGCTTACACCCGCAAAGATCGCCACAACATTGCCAGCGACTTTGATCGCGTTTACAGCTATTTTCCGGTCCTCAAAGAACGGCGCAACCAGTGGGCCGGCACTTTGTCCGGTGGTGAGCAGCAGATGCTGGCCATCGGCCGGGCGCTGATGAGCCGCCCGCAGCTGCTTTTTTTAGACGAACCTTCCCTGGGGCTTTCACCCATTCTGGTGAAGGAAATTTTTGCAATCATTCAAACCATCAATGCCGAGGGCGTCACCATATTACTGGTTGAGCAAAATGCCCGTATGGCCTTATCGATTGCCGATGTCGGGCTGATTATCGAAAACGGCCGCTTTGTGATGAAAGGTGATGCCAAAGAGTTGATGGAAGACAAGGATGTCAAAGAGTTTTATATGGGGGTGCGGTCGGAAGCGTCGGTGAAGGGGTATCAGCGGTGGAAGCGAAAAAAAGCCTGGAGATAATAAAAGCCCATATTTTGCTCGAGAGCTGTGTTGCGATCCGTTTCGAAATGCTCACGTACTATCGTGTACGCTCCGCTTTCAAAACGAATCGCGCCTTGCTCTCAAACAAAATCTGGGCTTTTAATCTCTTTTTTAATTCTAAAGATGTCTACACATTTTTTGAACCGAGTGACGCCTTTTGAACACCTTAATTTCTATAAAAAGAGATGTGAAACCCCGCAATTTGCGGGGGCCCTTTAAAAAAAGCTAAATCTTTTTAAGACGAATGCGCAATGCTTTATCGGGGGTCGGAGAATTATCTTAATTTGATCGCTGCATGAATCATCAGCGACTGCATCGTGCAAACTCATGCATAAGGGGGCGTAACGAAATAACAGTATGCTACTCTAAAATAACGGATACAATGTAAAATAAGCATCGGGCTCATAACCGGCTTTGTGGTTATCGGCTGTTCTTTCGCTACGCTCCCTTATGCATTCAGACAGTGCACGATTTCGCTGCTGATAATTCATGCCGCTTTTGTGAAAATTTGAAAACAAAAGCGCCCCGACCACCCAATAAATCAGAAAGAATAATGAAAAAGTGCAGAATGGATCGAAATCCATGAGCAACAAGGCAAACGAGACGGTGCCGGGCCGGTTTTTAAAGGCGGTGGAAAAGTGGGGTGATCGGGTGGCCCTGCGCAAAAAAGAGTTCGGCCTGTGGCACGATATTACCTGGAATGACTACCGTGAGCAGGTCAAAGCGGTGGCCTGTGCGCTGATGGCTATGGGGCTTGAAAAAGGCGAGACGGCGGCAATCATCGGCGACAACTGCCCGGAGTGGGTGTATGCCGACCTGGGCATACAATGCTGCGGGGCAGCCACCACCGGGGTGTATGCCACCAATGCCTGGCAGCAGGTTGAATACGTTGTCGCCAATTCGGAAGCGCGGTTCTTTTTTGTCGAAAACGAGGAGCAGCTGGACAAGTGGCTGCATTTCAAAGATAAGGCCCCCCGCCTAAAGAAGGTGATTGTCTGGGATACGGAGGGCCTGCGCCAGTTTAAAGACCCGATGGTCATGACGTTTGAAGAACTGCTCGATATGGGCCGTCAGGCAGCCGCCGCCGATCCGGATATGTTTTTAAAGCGCATGGAAAGCATTGAGCCGGATGATGTATCGGTGTTGATATACACTTCGGGAACCACCGGGCCGCCCAAAGGCGCCATGCTCACCCATCGTAACTGTATCTGGATGGGCCATGCCATCACCACCGATAACCCCATGAGCACTCAAGATGAGGTCATGTCCTTTTTACCGTTGTGCCATATATTTGAGCAGCTGTTTACGGTGCTGGGGCATATTACCTGCGGGCATATCGTCAATTTCATTGAAAGCCCCGATACCGTGGCCGAGAATATGATGGAAATATCGCCCACGGTGGGCTATGCAGTACCGCGCATCTGGGAAAAATATTATTCCGCCATTCAGATCCGCATGTCCGATGCCACCTTATTCAAGCGGCTGGTGTTCTCTGTGGCACTCAAAATCGGCAGGAAACGCGCGCGCCTGATGATGAATTTCAAACCGGTTCCGTTTTATCTAAAGGTTGCCTATCATCTGGCCTTCGGTGCTGTTTTTCGAAAATTAAGGGAACGGATGGGATTTGACCGCATCCGCATTGCGATATCGGGTGCCGCCCCCATTGCCCCGGAAATTTTGCAATTTTACCAGTCCATTGGTGTCAACCTGGTCGAAGCCTATGGTCAGACAGAGGGTACCGGCGCGACCACCGTATCACGAATCGGTCGTGTCAAATTCGGTGCCGTGGGCCAGCCCCTGACCGGGATCGAAATCAAAATCGCCGATGACGGTGAGATACTGGTAAAGTCTCCGGGTGTTTTCAAAGGCTATTTCAAGAATCCGCAGGCCACGGCCGAGACGGTGGTCGACGGCTGGCTGCATTCCGGAGATGTGGGCGAGCTGGACGAAGATGGTTTTTTAAAGATCACCGATCGCAAAAAAGATATTATCGTTACGGCCGGCGGCAAGAACATCACGCCCCAGTATATCGAAAACAAACTCAAGGCCAGCATCTATATCAATGATGCGGTTGTGATCGGCGACCGGCGCAAGTATTTAACCTGCCTGATCATGATCGATGAAGACAACGTGGTTAAATACGCTCAGGATCATAAAATTCAATTTTCGACCTACAAAGACCTGACCCGGGATGCGGACATCCAAAAACTGATCGAGGGTGAAGTCAGGACTGTCAACGAGACGCTGGCCCGGGTCGAACAGGTCAAAAATTTCTGCATCCTGCCCAAAAAGCTGTACGAGGAAGACGGTGAAGTTACGCCCACCATGAAAGTCAAACGCAAGTTCGTCAACGAAGCTTTTTCGGACCTGATTGATTCGATGTATTGATGTCAGAGG
>JASFIG010000354.1:0-5198 GCA_050122795.1 Desulfobacterales bacterium | reverse complement strand
TCAGCAATTTCTTTTAGAATCTCTTCGCGGATTTCTGTTCCCTTAATCAACTTTGCTGTCATCTTTGTCCTCCTTTATGATATCGTTATTCGTTATTGGTTATTCGTTACTGGCTGTTTGGTGTTTTGTGTTTGGTGTTTGGTGTTTGGTGTTTTGTGTTTGGTGTTTTGTGTTTGGTGTTTTGTGTTTGGTGTTTTGTAGTTACATACAATTCATTCCAGGCAAAAAGTCAATACCTAATAACTGAGATTCAGAGTGGATAGGGAACAGGATTCAGGCCGATGGTTTCATCTAAACCCAGCATGATGTTCATATTTTGAACCGCCTGGCCGGCAGCGCCTTTCACCAGATTATCGATGGCGGATATAAGGATTAAGCGGTCACCGTTGGGATCCAGCTGGAATCCGATATCACAGAAATTGGTGCCTTTGACGTGCAACGTATCGGGTCCTTGCCCATCGGGACATAAACGAACAAACGCATGATTTGCGTAAGTGCTTTGCAAGCAATGACGAATATCTGCGGTCTGCAAATTGCTGCCTGGAGAAGCATAAATAGTGGTTAACATTCCCCGGCTCATGGGGACTAGATGCGGAACAAATGTCAGTTCGACCGGCCGACCGGCTTCCCGGCTCAATATGAGGTTCATCTCTGGATTGTGACGGTGGCTGGCGACCTTATAGGCCTTAAATGATTCGTTGACTTGACAATAATGGCTGGTGATGGACAGGGACCTTCCGGCACCGCTGACGCCGGATTTTGAATCGACAATCACTGTATCCGGATTCAACAGATCTTCCCGCACCAGCGGAATCAACGGCAACAGCGCACTGGTGGGATAACAGCCCGGATTGCCGATCAGATCAGCGCTGCGGATGGCCTCCGCATAAATTTCACTTAAACCATAAACGGCCTGATCGAGCAAATCCTTGGCCGTATGCGGCTGGTAGGCCGATTCGTAAACGGCAGCATCATTGAAACGAAAATCGGCGGACAAATCCACCACCCGAACCCCTCGCTCAAGAAACTGCGGTACAAGGCTCATGGGCAGTTGGTGCGGCAGCGCCAGAAATACAATCTCTGCTCTGTCACAAACCTTTACGACATCCAATTCCTCGCAGGTCAGATGGACACACCCGGCCAATGCCGGGTATACCCGGTCGAATTGAACCCCGGCAAATTGGCGTGACGTCAAAATGCTGAGTTCAACCTGGGGATGCCCGCTGAGGATTCTGACCAGCTCCGCCCCTGCATAACCGGTCGCACCCACAATACCCACCTGCACCATAAAGCCCCCTGGCTCTATAAGGTTATCTGCAACTCAAAACCGAGATTTTGCTTGAATTTGATTTTTTAGCAGATAAAGGCGCCGGCTTCAAGTGGTTTCAACCAGGAGACAGAGAGCGAACACCGGCATTGATATTTGAGAATTGGATAGCGCGCTAAAAGGAAGGAGGAAACCGGCTTTTGCCATTTTTTCAGGCACAGGTCGTATCTTCCAGGACAAGAACCCAGCCGGCATCGCCTGATGATAGAGATATGACCGATACGCTGGTGCGGATCGTTCGATTGTTAAAATCTGAAATAAAACTGATTTTGGTCCGATCAGGCAGTTGTTTAACCTGCTTGAGAGCGCTGCCCAATTTGGGTCTGGTCTCCAGCGGAAAAATATCAAGTACCCGGTGATTGAGGACTTCTGTCGGCGATTGGCCGAGGATTTCAAAAGCAACGGGGTTTACATTCACAATGCGGGCATCAATATCAACCACGATCACACCGACGGCCATACTTTCGATGACCGCCTGATGAAATTTTAGGGCATTCAGCAGTCCAACGGCGTCGCGTCTGGGATAGACACCAGCGGTTTGCATTACTTTGGCCTTGTTCGATGGGGCTTGGGGTCGCGTTTCGATCTCGGCCATAAGCTCGTTCAACTGAACTGTCAGTTTGTCGATCGGTCCCTTGGCAATATAATAATCAGCCCCGATTTCATTGAGGCTGCCGAGTTGCTCGACCATTACGCCCGATAAAGCCACAATGGGAAAATGATTGGGGCCGTATTTAAGGCGCACAAAATCAATAAACTGGCTTCCGTCGACTTTAGGCATCACCAGATCCACAAACATCACATCATGAGGCAGGTTTTCCAACTTTGATATGCCGTCTTTGCCGTCGTATGCCTTGGTGACGGCGTAGCCCCGTTTGGTGAGCAATTCACTGACAAACTCGACAAAAAAATAATCTGCATCCACCACCAGTGCCTTCTTTACCATATCTTTCACCTTTGAGGTTTATTCGATGCAAACCCGGCGAACTTCACGCATATCCGAGATACCTTCAAAAACTTTATGAACGCCGTCCTGCTTCAACGTCGTCATCCCATCTGTGATCGCCTGTTTGGCCAAATCCTGGGATGTTGCCTGCTTTTTAATCAGCATTTTGATTTCCGGTGTGCCTTCAATTAATTCATGGATGCCCATCCGGCCCTTATAACCGGAACCATTGCACCTCTCGCAGCCCACCGAACGATGCAGTTCAAAGCTGGGATCATACTCGACACCCAATGCTTTGAACGGTTTTTCCCCGTAGTCCTTGACGATGTAATCAAACTCTTCTTGATCCGGATGGTAAGTTTCGATGCAATCGGTGCACAATTTTCGAACCAGACGCTGCGCCACCACCGCCAGGAAAGAATCGGCGATATTGAGCGGGTTCATCCCCATATCCAGCAGTCGTGTCAGGGTCTCGGGGGCATTGTTGGTATGCAGCGTAGACAACACCAGATGGCCGGTCAGAGAAGCCTCGATAGCGGTGGCGGCTGTTTCACGGTCCCGCATTTCGCCGATCATAATGATATCGGGGTCAAGCCGCAAAAAGCCGCGCATGATTCTGGCAAAATCCAGTCCGATTTTCGGTTTCACCTGTACCTGTCTTAAGCCGGCCTGGGTAATCTCTACGGGATCCTCGGCGGTCCATATTTTGACATCAGGTTCGTTGATGCTTGCCAGCGCTGAATGCAGGGTCGTTGTTTTTCCCGAACCGGTCGGGCCCACGCATAAAATGAGACCGTATGGACGCCGAATGGTTCGCTGTAGAACCTCTAAATTGCGCTCACTGAATCCGAGTTCGTCCAATTTAAGGGCTCCCGATTTGGTCAAAATGCGCAAAACCGCATCTTCAAATCTGCCAGCGGTGGGCATTGTCGATACCCGCAATTCAAATTCAGGGATACCCTTGCGCTTGAACCGTATTTTCCCGTCCTGAGGCAGGCGTCGCTCAGCGATATCCAGATCGGCCATAATCTTTAATCGTGATACGATTGCCGGTGCCATGGCATTCGGCACCTGGATGTACTCGTGGCAGACCCCGTCGGTACGAAATCGAATGGTGGTTTTGCGGCTGATGGCCGATGGTTCAACATGGATATCGGAGGCTTTGTTGCGAAAGGCGGTAACCAGAACCTGGTCCACAAACTTGACCACTTGACTGGAGGACTCATCCAGGCCCGTTGCGTCTTCCTCTGACTCATCTTCTTCTTCAAAGGAAATATCCGGAATAATATCGTCCAGATTTTCATATGCATTTTCGGTTAGCTTTTCGACTTTCGGGTCAAAGAAATGATTGATAAAGCTCTCAATATCCTCTTTGAACCCAACCGAGAAATTGATTTTTTGATTGGGCATCAGGGCTTTGATGTGATCGGTCTTGCGAAGGTCCTTAGGGTCGTCGACCAATATATCAACGCCTTTTTTACTCCATTTCAACGGCACCCAGACATAATACAGTAAAAACGATTTCTTTAAATTGTTGGTCAGCTCGACCGGCACCATGATTTCCGGATCGAAACTGCGAAACGGCACACCATAAAACAACGACAGGGATTTACCCACTTCTTCCTTATCCACCTTGAAGCGATCCGTTAAGACAAACTCGATGCTCTTTCCCGCCTTTTTGGAAATCGCCAGCGAATCTTGAAGTTGATTGGTTGTCACCAGCTTATTTCGCAGTAAATAATCGTATCTTGAAGTGGTTGACATGCTCGATTTTAAAGATTCGATTTTACTTGAAATGTCTTGATTTTGGGGATCAATTTTGGTGGCGGTTTCGAATAACTCGAGGGCCTGGTCGCGCTGCTCCCGTTTTTCCATTTCAGAACCGAGCCAAAATTGAATATTGGCGGTTTCTTTGTCACTTAAATTGTGCTGATTAATAACTTTATGTGTTTTCTTGACAACTTCCTGTGGCTGTTGAGTTTGGAGCAAACAGGCTAAATAATCCACTACGATTTGGGCGGGGGAATAGTCCAATTTGGAGTAGTCGGATTTTCCGAAATCAAACTGCAACAGCTTTTCATATTCTTGAATTGCCCCTTCGACCAGTCCGAGTTCTTTCAGAGCCCGGGCCCCGTCCAATATCGTCGGGACATCATCAGCCAGGGACAAGTTTTTTCTAAAAAGAGAAATATCCTCTGCAGACAAGCCCTGGTTTTCAGCCATCTCCTGTAGCTCTAGTTCTTTTCTTAAGCTATTAATTTTATTTTTAATATTTCCATTGTTCGTATCGTCTTCAGCAGATGATAAGGAGAGCACTTCTTCATAGAGGGTTAAGGCCTCTTGTATCATCCCCATGGAATGACAGGTATCAGCCTCTTTGATCTTCAGTTTGATATCAGGTTGTTCAATCGGCTGTGCCTTGCTCATAACTTTTTCCCGACCTTTTTAAGCACGCATTCGTTTTTTGAGGGACTTGCCGCGCAGGCAGTTTGGCCTGAGTTTTAAAATATGTCTGCATGCCAAATTATGGGGAATGACCCATATACAGACAACTCACCCAAACCCATTACCGCTATCGGCTGCTTTTAAAAAAAACTTTAGGGGGTTAAGCTAGGTCGGGTTATCCATCTTGGGAGCGCAAAGGTGGGAGGATCGGCTTGACAGAATTGGCACCGCTTGTCATCATAATGTTTCGGAAAAAGGATGGCGGCATAAGTGTTGGCGCAAAAAACGTTCCGCAATCGGAACGTTTCTTTGACAACCACATTCATACCAATTATAATTTTAGTAGCAGATTTGCCCGTCTATTATACGGTAATGCGGCATTTGTAAGCAAATATGGTTATCTGATGATGGCATTCGACAATTAGCGGAGAAAAATATGCCAATATATGAGTATGAACATGTTAAACGGGCGTGTCAATT
>JASFIG010000353.1:0-5202 GCA_050122795.1 Desulfobacterales bacterium | reverse complement strand
GATTTCAGCGCCCCGATGTTCGCCGGGCATTTGAACGGGCTATAGAGCTGGCCCGCGCGAATGACCTGCAGGCAGTCGGTTATATTATCGTCGGAGCCCCGTTTCAAAATCCCACCGATTCGGTGCAGGATCTGTTGTTTCTGGCCGGGCGCCACGTCCTGGTCGGCACCTCGGTCTTTTACCCGGCCCCGGGCAGCAAAGACTACGCCCAGTGCGCCGCGTTGGGTTTACTGCCTGAGGCGTTTTCCTGTTACCGGTCGAGCGCCCTGCCCCTGTCGCACACCACCAGCCGCTTGGAAACGGTCACCCTGCTACGGCTGAGCCGAATCATTAATTTTATGAAATCAATTGTCGATAGCGGCCTGGCGCTGCCGGAGCCGGCACCAGCCGCCGATAAGATTCTCAATTCAACCGATCGCAGGGTTGCCGGAATGCAACTGTTGAAATTCTTGCTGTACGATGGAAAGATCAGAGGGGTCAGCCAGCAGGGCGAGGTTTATGAACATGCAACATCTGTGGAATTAAGCCAGTATTTTCTCGACGGCCTGAAAAAGATTAAAATAAAAGGAGCACAGGTGAGCAGCGGATGAAAACATATGACCCCCGCATGCATTCAGCCGAGCATATTTTGAACCAGACCATGAACCGCATGTATCAGTGCGGCCGATGCTTTAACGCCCATATCGAGCGTAAAAAATCAAAATGTGATTACCGCTTCAAAAAGGGGGTGAGCGCCGCTGAAATCGACGAGATCCAGGCCCAGGTCAACCGCATTATTCAATCGGATCTGCCGGTCAGTGAACGCTTCGTTTCCAAATCTGAGGCCGAAAAACGCTACAATGTCTCAAAACTGCCCGCCGATGCCGGAGACCGGATTCGGATCGTCAGTATCGGTGATTACGATCACTGTCCCTGCATCGGGCCCCATGTCAATTCGACCGCTGAAATCGGCCCCTTTAAAATTACCTCCACAGCCTTTAATGATGGCGTCCTGCGTATTCGCTACAAACTTGAAAATTGAGGCTCATGCACAGCTGGAAATGGATATCGAGGACGAGGACGAGCACGAGGACGATTGAAAGACCGCAGCCTTACCTCGTCCTCGTACTCGTCCTCGTGCTCGTCCTCGTAATCGGGAAAAAATTTCTTAGGTAGGTTGTCAAAATAATTGAAGGCGGGTGCGATAAGCCTCGATAACCTCTTGCGGATCATCGGTGATCACGATGTTTTCCTGAATCCAGGCGGGTGCCCGGCCATGATGGATCATGTCTTGAATCTGCCGGTCAACGCCATTCCAGTACCCTTTGCGGCTCTCGGTATCAAACAGGATAACCGGGACCTGTTCCAGAATGGAAAGCTTCATATTGCACAGGGTAATCCCCAGTTCTTCCAGCGAGCCCAGACCGCCGACATTAAAGATCGGAAAAGATGCCACCTCAAACCATTTTTGCCTGCTATGCCGGCAGGTAGACTGAAAGACCTGGCAAAAATCGACATCAGTGGTCATGGATTGATCGGTAATATCCAGAAAATTGGCGCCGGACAGTATGCCCCGGTTGCGGGCCAGGGTATTGGCCTGCTCCATGACTCCGCTACCGCCCCCGGTAACGATGCCGATACTTTGTCCCCAGAATGCAATCAGGGCATCCATCAGATCCCCCAGACGCCCCTGGCCTTCTTTGGAAAGCCGCATGTTGGAGCCATAAAAGGCAAACAGCATCGACTTATGAAAATCGGCCAACCGCTCGGGCAACACAAAATAACCCATGCCGTCACGCATGGTGTGAACCATCAGACAACCGTTCAGGCCGGATACCCAGTACACGTCGATACCAAAGGCATGGTATTCCTGCAGACGATTATGATCCAGCTGCGAGAGAAAGGGTCCATGTTCGCAGGAAGGTTCGTAAAAATAGAGCGCCTTTAGTTTCCCGTCACAGGCTAAATTGATAATATCGCGATGCTCGATCAAATTCGGGAAATATTTAAGCGCCAGCACACCCGGTGAATTGTTAAAGGATTCGGCCAGTTTGGAGGTCGCATATTCATGGCTGCATTCACTGGTCGGAGAAAAGTCCCGTCGCGCAACAGCACACAGGGCACGGGTAGCGTCACAGGCATTGTCGGGGCCGTTAAAAAAGATACGCGCGTTTTTAATGGCATCCTTTTTACCTTCAATCAGCGCGACCGGTTTGTCCAGGTAGTGACAGCTGTTGGTCTTTAGGGGTTCGAATTTTTTTTCCAGCTCACGCATTTGCCGGTAGCTAAAAAAGGACCCGTTCCCGGTGTCTTCCTTCAAATGAACACTGTTCTTAGATTTGGCGGCATTGTATACTTTGGCGCTGATCAATGGATTCACAATAGGGTGTCGCGTGTGGTTGACGATTTCAAGATAAATCCGAATGCCGCGGGTCTTGATGGGATCCAGAACCGTCGCCGGCAAATTGCGTCCCAGTTCAAAGCCGCTTTGCAAAACAACGTAATGCTCATTGAGATACATGGAGCAGGTCGTCACTGCGCCTTCGCCGGGAGCAATATTCAATGCCCGTACCGACTTGCGCACCTGGTAGCGATTTAGCAGCTCTCGCCCGTCTTCGCGCAGCAATATACGGCCCAGCGCTTCCTGGTCGAGGGGTTCCTTTAGTTCGCAGATGACCTTATGCGGGGCGATGACAATACTGCCGTCGGCCGATATGGTGGTGGAAGCCGGTAATTTGAGCTGTGAGCGTTCGATGGCTTCCAATACTTCATCAGAGGTCAAAAGCGCTTCAGGATCGCAGAACACCAGTCGTCCGACCGGCAACCCCAGGGTGATGAACTCCCGCAGTGCTTTTAGCCCGGGATAGCCCGGGATTACCGGAGAGGCAACTTGCTTGAGCGTGATACGGTCGCCTTTTAAATCATCTGCGGTTGGCGGCTCACATTTGATCTGGACACCCAGCCGCGCGATTCTGGATCGTTCGCTAAAAACAATGTCTTCAGATTGATTTTTTAGGCGTTCGATTAGCTGATCATTTAGCCCGAAGGTTGTTTGAAAAGTTGTCGCCCGGGAGTTTGAATTCAGAATTTTGGTTATGATCCCGTCGTCGGATTGTACCAGCCCGCGATAGGTTAGATTTTCCTGTTCTGCTTTGGCCATGTATCATTCCCCAATTCAACTTCAAATATAGCAAATCAAATGCCCCTCAGTTTTGACATCCCCGGCTGTTGACCGTTGATTTGACCGACTTGAAAATGCTTTAGATGAAACCGGAGCCGATTAGATTGACAGGCAGCAAATGCCGAATGTTCATTATATCCTTTAAAATAGGCCGAATCCATAAAAACTTAAGGATTTATGAGCCATTGACAAGCAGTGATATCAGAAATTCAGGCGAAAAAAGCCGGTGGAAAGGTAAGATAACGAATATGCGAATCACAAGATTGCGTTGAAACGAATCTCCCAATTTGTCGCCATGCTGGTTATATGTTCGGGTTTTCAGTTAATATGTTTTCAATAATTTTAATCAATGATGTATCGGTAATCAGCTCATCTCTAATTGTATTGAGCTTTATCTCCTTTAACATCATGCTATTGAGAACCCACCCAAACCCCAGTTGCTCAAAAAAAATTATTGTCTCCTTGTCCATTACCAAAATGCAACCTCCGATCAATATGCAAATTTCGCTATGCTGCCGTCGTATATTTTGTGCCGGTCCCAAGCTGACAAAATGAAACCGGGCCTCAAATGTTTTCTAAGCGATCAAATCCTAAAACATCCTGATTTCCATGTAATTTATATATCGTCACTTTTGCCCGGGAGCTTTAGGGAATAATTGGTGTTGGAATATCCAACACTAAAAATGGTCTTAAAAATGCATCTCGTTTCAGAGGACAGAGGTCAGAGGTCAGAAAACAGAGGAAAGCCATCGAAGGCAGGGGCTGTGAATAAAAGCATGCAGGTTTGATTTTATTTGACAGAGTAGAACCTTAAGCCTATCATTTGTGCAATCGATTGGTCTTAAAGATGAACGAACAGGAGTAGCGGCAAAAAGTAAGTATTTAAGGGTATGAGCACTTCCAGCGAAATTCCGCGATCGGACTGGCATAACGACCAGAGCCCGATCGGGCTGTTTATTTGCGATTTTGACGGGACCTTACTGCGATCAGACCGCAGTTTTTCAAATGACGACCTTGAGGCCCTAAAAAGGCTTGGAGAGCTTGGTATTGCGAGGGCAGTTGCGACCGGTCGATCGGTTTACTCGATCAACACCATTCCAATTTCAACCCTGCCGGTGGATTTTCTGATATTTTCCAGCGGTGCCGGCATCAATCGACATCCCGAC
Source organism: Desulfobacterales bacterium (assembly GCA_050122795.1). Classification (GTDB taxonomy): domain Bacteria; phylum Desulfobacterota; class Desulfobacteria; order Desulfobacterales; family JAHEIW01; genus JAHEIW01. The sequence continues at coordinate 876 of JASFIG010000353.1, read as the reverse complement.
GGCTTGATCATTCGTAAAACCGGCCTGGAGGCGCATCAAGTGCGTCAGGCGATTCAAATATTGCAGGCTCACCAGCTTGATTTTATGGTTCACCGTCCCATCCCGGATAACCATGCCTTCAGCTACTTTGAATCAACATCCGGTAACGCGGATTTCAACAGGCGCATCGATATCTACCGTCAATTTGCAAAACCGCTGGATACCCGCCATGATGGCTTTGACATGGCAACCCAGCTGCTTGCCGTTGTTCCACCCGACGATACCCGCCCGTTAATCCAGACACTGCGTATGGCCTTACCGGATTTTAACATCATCCAGACGACTTCGCCTCTGGACGGTTGTTCCACCTGGATTGAGATCTTTCCGGCAAGCGTATCGAAAAGCCTCGCTGCTGAATGGCTTGCAGAGAAATTTAGCCTGAACGCCAATCAGGCGCTTTCAGTCGGCAACGACTACAATGACCTGGACATGCTCGATTGGGCGGGATGCAGCTTTGTCGTCCGCAATGCACCGCACGATTTAACCGATCGGTTTCTGGTTGTGGCCTCCAACAATGATGGTGGTGTAGCTGAAGCAATTGATCGGTGGCTGGCAACGGATCCATTTAACCATTCATAATGCTTCTGGCTGCTCGATTCTGGCGCCTGGCTATCGAAGGGCGACTTGTGTGTGTTTGGTGGGTAGTGGACTCGAGGACGAGTACGAGGACGACGACGAGGACGAAATTCTAAGCCCTTTGTCGTGCTCGTCGTCGTCCTCGGTTGTTTTCAAATTGTGTCTCGTTACAAAAGTGGAGCATAAAAATCGTGGCTAAAAGCCGCTCTCACTAAGATTAACAATCATTATCATTAAACCAGTTCATTTTCGCAATATTTG
>JASFIG010000352.1:0-5211 GCA_050122795.1 Desulfobacterales bacterium | reverse complement strand
AAACCAGTGGAACTTACCCGTTACCCGAGGCCCAGATGGACCGGTTTGCCTTGCGGTTTTCACTGGGGTACGTGCCCCTCGAGTCCGAAATGAAAGTCCTCGCCGATCAACGCCAAAGCCATCCCATCAAAGATCTCGAACCGTGTATTACAAAAGCGGACGTCATGGCGCTTAGAAACCAGGTCAAGCAGGTGCGCATCAGTGATGAACTGCGGGAATATGCTGTCAAAATTGTCAGGACCACCCGTTCGGCAGAGCATGTCTCAATGGGAGCCAGCCCTCGAGCATCGCTGGCATTGATGAAAACGGCACAGGCACTTGCCCTTTTTGACGGCTGTGAATTTGTTACTCCGGAACACATTCAAGAACTGGCGGTGCCCGTCGTTGCCCACCGACTGGTGCTGAATCCCCAGGCGCGCTTTTCGGGTTTGACCGCCGGACAACTGGTTGAAGACATCGTCAAACAAATCCCTGTTCCCGCCTGAAAATGCCCTTTTGAACCCAATTCAGTTTGAGCGAGGTAAGAGCCGATAATGAAACGAATTTTCTACTGGTTATACCGCTTGTCCTACAAATTGAATGCGGTCATCGTCAGGCGTTTTACCCGGGCCGGTGTATTTTTACTTATCCTGCTCGTTTTTGCAGCGATCCTTGGCGCGGAAACCAAGCTTTCCATGGTTTTCCAGGTTTTTACGTTTATCGTGTTTCTGCTTGCGATGGCTTTCTTGTTGAGCCTCAAAATGCGCGACCGCTTCGATGTGCAGCGGCATCTGTCGCGCTTTGCTACAGCCGGAGTGCCGTTCCAGTATACCGTCAGCATCCGCAATCATCTGGGTCGGCGCACCGACAGGATAAATCTTATCGATGAATTTGAAGATTCGAAACTGACCTATTCGGAATTTGTCCAGCTGAAGCCATCTCCACCAACTTCAAAAACCGCTACCCAGCGCCGAAAGGGACGATTGCGCTGGCCTGATCTGCTCGGACGCAAGCAGGGCGCTCGAACACAACCGCACCGGCATCTCAGCCTGCGGCCCAACGAAATGAGTGATGTGCGACTTGAAATGTTACCGGTGCGCAGGGGTCGAATCAGACTCTCAGGCATTTCCGTAGCGCGTCCTGATCCGCTGGGGCTTTGCTATGCGCGTCGGTTTAAACGCTTGCCGCAATCCATCCTGGTGCTTCCCAAACGCTATTCGCTGCCGCCGATCCAAATGCCCGGTGGTCGTAAACACCATTCCGGCGGCATCGCTCTGACGACTTCGGTCGGCGAATCTGAAGAATTTGTATCTTTGCGTGAATATCGGCCCGGTGATCCCTTGCGCAAATTTCATTGGAAAAGCTGGGCCAAAATAGGCAAACCCGTCGTTAAAGAATATCAGGAAGAATTTTTTGTTCGCCATGTTTTAATTTTAGATACGTTTGTCGACGAACATCACAGCGATGCTTTTGAAGAGGCCATATCGCTGGCAGCATCTTTTGCATGTACGGTCCAAACCCAGGAATCACTGCTGGACCTCATTTTTGTCGGGCTGGAAGTTTACTGTTTTACATCCGGCAGGGGTCTCGGGCAGACAGATAAGATTCTCGAAGTGCTGGCTGATGTCCAACCCTGCGGCGACAAACCATTTGAAGCGCTATTGCCGACGGTCATGTCAAAGGCTGCGTTTTGCTCCGGTTGTATTTGTATTTTTGTCAGTTGGGACGATCAACGCCAAAAGCTGGTGCAACTTTTGCGACAGCTGGATGTGCCCGTTTTTGTGCTCGTTATCTTGCAGCCCGATGATCCGACCCTACCTGATCCCGGCCCCCTGAGCGATGTCGCTGATAGCTTCCATGTGTTACGGGCCGGCCAAATCGAAATGGGACTCGCACAGATATGAAAACCCCTCCTCTGCTGATCGGCGCAGCCATACTGTTCTGGGGATTCGAGATGGACCAGCTGATGCTGGCGCTCATCATGGCCGTGGCCATAGAAGCATCACGATGGTTCAAACATCGCTGGGAGCTCAAAGATGCCGATTTCAGGGCCGTTGCGGTGCTGTGCACCCTGGCGCTTGTTGTTTTGACCTCTTACCGGTTTTTGACAGGCTGGTTTGAGCATGGCACCTGGATGATTCTCAAATGGTTACCGATCATCTTGGCGCCCTTGCTTATTGCACAACGGTACAGCACGGCTGGGCGCATAAGCCTGAGCGTTCTTTTTTTATTCCGCAAAAAACAGATTTTAAGCCAGCACGCTAAAACCCGCAGCATTGATTTATCTTTCATTTATCTGGCAGTTTGTATTTTTGGTGCCGGTTTTGTCAACAACCGCGACGGACTCTTTTATGTGGGTATGATGGGGCTGGCCATCTGGGCGTTGTGGTCGTATCGATCACGCCAAGCACCCCTGGCGGTATGGCTGGTTCTGATCGCCGTGGCGGGTGCCGCCGGTTATTTAGGCCAGATGGGCCTGTCTGCGCTTCATACGGTGGTGGAGCAAAAATCCACGGGGTTATTCATGCCCGGTGATGATTCGTATCGAAGATATGCCCAAATTGGCGATATTCCGGATGAAAAATTATCCCGTCGGATTGTTTTTCGGGCGCGTCCCGGCGGAGCAGATGAACATTCCCTGCTGTTGCGCGAAGCCACCTATGATACGTTTAACACTTCCATATCCATCTGGAGTGTTTCCCGCAAAAAATTCAGCCGGCTGTCAAACGGCCTTGACCCCCATTCATGGCAACTGGCAACTGAAACGGTCACTGCGCGCTCCTGTACGATTGCACAAAATTTTAAAGGCAAGGAAAAGCTGCTAAAATTACCCGGGGGCGCCTTTCAGGTGGACAACCTCAAGGTTGCCCGGGCTGACCTAAACGATTACGGGGCGGTTAAAGCGCGGGGGAACGGCCTGATGCGCTACACCGCTCATTATGGTCCGGGTTCACCATTGCTATCTGCGCCTGCTACCCGCGATCTGAACATCCCCAGGCGCGAATCAAGGGTTATTCAAGACATAGCCGATCAGCTCGACCTGCGATCATTGTCACCGCCCGAAGTGTTAAGAAAAATTAAAGCCTTTTTTGCGACAGAATTTACCTATTCGCTGAAACCGATATCGAAACAGAGAAATCTGACATTAATGCAAAACTTTTTAACCCGGAGCCGATCGGGTCATTGTGAATACTTTGCGACCGCTACGGTGTTGCTATTGCGCCAAGCCGGCATACCCGCGCGTTATGCCAGAGGATATTCGGTAAACCCGTCAGATACCATGGGCGGTTGGTGTCTGGTGCGCACCCGTTATGCGCATGCATGGGCGGTCGCCTTTGTCGATAATAGCTGGGTAAATCTGGATGCCACACCCGCAAACTGGCAGGAGATGGAACGTCAGCAGCAGCCGCTGGGGGAAAAATTGTGGCAAGTCATTCAGGATTGGGTTTCCGGCTTTGTGTTTGAATTTGCCCAATGGCGGCAGAAAATGAAATTGAAGGGGTATCTGAAATACGTGTCTTTGTTTTTGCTTCCGGTGATTTTTTGGACTTTCTGGCGAATTGCAGCTCAATTTAAGAAGGGACGGAAATTGAAAAAAATCGTCGTTGCAAAAAAAGAAAAACCGGTGCAGATCGCAGGGTCCGATTCAGCCTTTTATCGAATCGAAGAACGACTGAATGATCTGGGCCTGAAGCGCTATGCCTGGGAACCCCCCTCTGTGTGGCTGAATCGAATTGAGAGCGCTGTTGGCCGGAAGATTTCCTTGGATATACCGCGCCAATTGCTGGACCTTCACTATCGTTACCGCTTTGACCCGCGGGGTCTGAAGGCTGGCGAAAAATTGCGGATGACGAAATTGAGCGAGGCCTGGCTGGCAGAATACCATCCGAAACAGACATCTTAAAAAACGGTCGGGATCCTTAGCGCTTTTCTACAGAGAGTCGCTGTCAGCCAGATGCCGGAGGCCGGCAGCCAGGCGCACTTTTCCTGGCACAAGTTTTAATTTTCTGATCAAGATCAAGCAGGCTAAAGGGTATCCGCTCGAAACGTATTACAATCCAGCACTTCGCCGCTCTTCAAGCCCTGCTTGAACCAGCGCACGCGCTGGGCAGAGCTGCCGTGGGTAAAAGAATCCGGTGTCACGTAGCCTCTGGATTTACGCTGCAGGCGATCATCGCCGATGGCACTGGCTGCCCCCAGAGCCTCCTCGATATCCCCTTCTTCCAAAATCTGACGGGCGCGGTTGGCGTGATGTGCCCACACCCCTGCAAAACAATCCGCCTGCAATTCCTGCATCACCGAAAGCCGATTGCCCTCCACCTGACTGACGCGCCTTCGCGCCGAGTGAACCTTTTCCGATATGCCCAGCAGGGTCTGGACATGGTGGCCTATTTCATGGGCAATCACGTAGGCCTGGGCAAAATCGCCTGGAGCGCCGTGGCGGTTTTTAAGATCCTGATAAAAACTCAGATCGATATAGACTTTTTGATCGGCCGGGCAGTAGAACGGCCCCACGGCCGCCTGGGCAAAACCGCAGGCTGATTGCACGGCTCCCGAAAACAGCACCAGCCGTGGCTCCTGGTACGTTTTGCCCATCTGGCTGAACAGAGCGTTCCAGGTGTCCTCGGTGTCTGCCAGCACCACCGATACAAACTCGGCCAGCTCATTTTCGGCGGCTGGAATCTGCCGGGTGGTTTGCTGGGTGTTGACGCTGCTGGTGGGGCCCATTTGACTGATGAAGATGCTGGGGTCAACACCAAAGTACATGGCAATCAACGCAATCACAACGATGCCGATACCGCCCCCTGCGGCCTTGCGCGAGACGCGCACCCGGCGCCGGTCCTCAACATTTGTGCTTCTCCTTCCACTTCTCCATCGCATGGTATACCTCCGAAATTAGGGAATCGCCCGATAGGTGCTTTACTATACTATTTGCACTTTCTTACGGAACTCAAGTGTTGTGCCAAAAAATGAGTTGGCCGAAAAAAAAGCATAATAACCTGGAATATCATGAGATTCAAACGATAGGAATCAAAAGAACCATTTTAGCGCATGCCTGCGTTACAGGGAAATCACCCAAATGCAGGGCATTCAACCCAGATTCCGGCAAACCTACCTGAGCGCCTGAATGAGCGCATCGGCAATAACTTCCGGCCGGGTGAAAAGCGTTTCATGACCGCCATCAACTTCAATCAAGTTGAAATCGCCCAGCCCCTGCGCCATGCCCAGGTA
>JASFIG010000351.1:0-5224 GCA_050122795.1 Desulfobacterales bacterium | reverse complement strand
GGCTGTGATCAGTCAAAATCTGGGTGAACCCATGCTCGGTATCAGCGTGAGCACATTGGCTCAAGGAGAGACCCTGGCCGACCGCGGGTGGTAGTGATCGTCTGATATGCAATCACCACAAAGGCATAGAGTGCACAAAGCACGTTTTTTTAGAAAAACGACGATATCCCTTTCTTAACGGCCAACGGGCTCAACTGGAAAAACTGAACAATGAAAATCGGAGTGCTGGCATTGCAGGGCGCATTTAGCGAACATATCTGCATGCTGCGGCAGCTGGATGTGGATGCCGCAGAGGTGCGCCTGCCCGGCGATTTAAAGGACTTAGACGGGCTCATTATACCCGGAGGCGAAAGCACCACGATTGGCAAATTGGCGGTGATGTACCGGTTGATCGATCCGCTGCGACGCTTCGCGGATGAGAAGCCCCTCTGGGGCACCTGTGCCGGCATGATTTTAATGGCCAAATCAATCGGATCGGATCAGCCCTTGCTGGGATTAATGAATATCGTGGTCGAACGCAATGCCTTCGGCCGCCAGAAAGAAAGCTTTGAAGAAAATCTACGGGTGGGCGTTCTGGAAAATGGCGTTTCCAAACCGTTCCGGGGTGTGTTTATCCGGTCACCCCGACTGGTTGAAACAAAAGGAGAGGCGATTGAAATTGCCCGGCTGGCCGACGGCACCCCGGTCGCTGCAATCGAAAATAAACTGTTAGCAACCGCATTTCATCCCGAACTGACAGGCGACACCCGATTTCACCGGTACTTTCTGAGCCTGATACGGCAGTAATATGCAAGGTCGGCTGACAACCATCATCCTGCCCGTGGCCTCGGCCACCAGGGATTCATCCTCCAGATTGGCGCATCGCTTTATATCCAGAATCCCCTTGACCTGCCTTTGCAAAATAGCGCTGAATAACAGCCGGCTGCCCGGCAGCACGGGTTTGCGATAGCGCACCTCCAGCCGGGCGGTCATCGCATCATGTCCCATATAGCGTGACAACCCGCCCATCATTTCATCAAGACAAAACAACATCCGCGGGTCAAAAAGTTAAAAAAAACTAAACCATTTCCTTTATTTAGCCGAAGATAGACTTGGGGCAGACAGCGGCATTGCTGTTTTTTATCATCTCAGCGCTTTCCATTGCTATTTTGCAAATTGCGGGTGAAAGGATTGTCGAGAAAATGCTTCGATGCCGAAAGGATTTCCGAATAGCCCCTGTATGAACCGAAAGAGGAAAAGATTATGTCAGGAATGCTGTATAATGTCGACTTTTCAGGACGTATTATCCCGGGTTGGGAGCTGGAGGAAGTCAAATCCAATCTAACAAAGGTTTTAAAAGCAGATGACGAAACGATTTTTAAATTGTTTTCGGGCAATCGGATTGCGATCAAGAAAAATGTCGACCATCAGACCGCGTTGAAGATCAATAATGTTTTTAAAGAGGCCGGAGCGGATTGCATGATCTCCCCCGTAAAGGGCAGCAGCGCAACCGCACCGCCACCGCTGCCCGCACAAAGTGCCCCGATGGATGTGGCAGCGCCTGTCCCGTCGACTCAGGATGGGACGGCGGTAAAACCATCACCGGCTGCTGCTCATCCGAGGCCGGCGGCAACCAACACCGGCCCCGGCAGATTCTGGTATGCCGTTGCTGTATTGCTTTTCCTGGTTCCGATGATTGCCGGCGGGACCACGCTGTTCAACACCGTGCAGGGATATTTAAGCACCGAAACCCGCCTGGTGGTGCCGGGTGAAACCGATATTCAGATCCATAATCCCGGCACCTATTACTTTCTTTATGAGACATCTGCCTACAGCGCATTCAATGTTGCCAATAATCGGCTGGGCCGGGATTTTGACATCTATCTGATGGATCTGGCCACCGGACAGGAGTTGACACTTGCGCCGGCTGAAATCCCTTATACCGAAGAAAATGGCAGTAAAATTCTGCAGGCCGTCGCACAAGTCCGGTTGGACACCCTTGGCTCCTACGGGGTAACGGTATATGGTGACATTCCTGGCAACGACAGCCTGGTGGTTAGACGGTTTGAGCTGTGGGAAATGGTCAATGGCTTTATTTGGGGAGGCGTCCTGATTTTTATCGGCTTTCTCGCCGGTCCGATTACGGGACTGGTGGTTCTGGTCAAGCGACAAAAACAAACGCGCCCGCAGGCAGATGCTTCGCTGAGTGAAGATGAGGAAAATAACTGGGCCATGTGGGCTCATATCAGCACGTTTTGTTCCATGATCGTGCCGCTGGGCAACTTTATCGGCCCCTTTGTCATCTGGCAATTGAAGAAAAATGAATCCGAATTCGTTGCCGATCAGGCCAAAGAAGCACTGAACTTTCAGATCTCGCTCTTCATTTACATGCTGATATCAGCTGTTTTAATTCTGATTGTTATTGGTTTTTTTCTGATCATCGGTCTGGCGCTTTTTGGCCTCATTATCGTCATCGTTGCCGGAGTCAAAGCCAACCAGGGTGAATATTATCGCTATCCGATGTGCCTGCGGCTGATTCCGCAAAAAAAATATCCGCAGTGATGTTGTTGACCGCGCCGTGGGTGAAGCCATGTATTATGCCTGCAAAATCGGCACTGCCGGCGTCCTGCCAACACTGTTATCCGGCAATTTGAGTTGTTGCCATTCTGTATTCTTCATATATGCAATGGCTGGCGGTAGATCAACCGGTCGATCAGCGTTATTAAACCCCGGAGCGGCATCAGGCCATGCCGAAAAGTGAAAACGGTTTGTCGAGTTGTAAAAAGCTTTCTCTTCTGATATCGATTTCTTATTATGAATGCCATCTTGCAAACCTGGATTGAAAGGGTCAACGCCGGTGATTTAGAAGGCGTGCTTGAGATGTATGATGACTCGGCAACCTTGCTGCCGACCTTTTCACCGCAGCAGGCCACCACTAAAGCTGCTATCAGAGCGTATTTTGAAAACCTGGCTTCCAAATCAACGCTTCGGGTTGAGCTGCATCCGGAAACATTAAATGAGGTTCGCGCAGGCGAAGCCATTGAATGCGTCAGTGGAAATTACACTTTTTCATATGAAGCAGAGGGCAAGATCCAATCGTTTGCTTCAAGATTTACGTTCGTCATCAATGCCGTCAAAGAACACCCCATCATCCATCATCATTCGTCTCAGGTGCCGCAGCCGCACTCACAATAGCGGTCCATTTAAAACATTGCACTACCGGGGCTGTCCTATGAGGGGGATTGGCTGCCGCCGAAAATCGATGCGATTCGCCGTGCTCGGATTGGTTTTGTTGCTGGTGACGTCCGCCTGCTCGACGGAAGATGATGCTGCGGCCATCCGGGCGCTGGTTCAAAAAGGGGCCGCGCTGGCCGAGGCCCATGATATCAACGGCTTGATGGAGCTGGCCACCGAAGACATCATGGGTCAACCCGGCGCATACAATCGTCCGGCCATCAAACGCATCATCTGGTTGGCTTTGAAGCGCTACGGTCAAATAAAAATATTGTATCCCAAGCCTTCGGTCGCACTTTTGGACGAAGATAATCGGGCGTCTTGTGGAGTATATTTGCTGATCGTTAAAAAGGATCGTGTTTTTCCCGATCTGAAAGATCTCACCGATGATCCCAGGGCCTGGATCGAAACAGTGGGCGACAACGCCGATCTGTACCAGCTCCATCTGGAGATGATCAAAATAGACAACCGCTGGCGGGTTCGTAAAGCCCGGATGGAGGCCTTCGATGGTACCGGTTTTAGCAAGTGACGCCCCGCACGATCGGCCGGCAGACAGTTGATGGGTTGGCGTGCACGCGTAAATTCATATTGGCGTTGCATTCTTGACTCCGCAAATAATTTGTGGGTAAATATCAAAAAGATTCACCGAGAGGTGGTGATCCTACGACTGACACCCGCCTGAACAGGCGCTCGCACAAGCGCTCCATTTATTTCTGGCTGACACTGTTGCTGGCATTGAACGGTTGGCTGTTGGGGGATCCGGGCTTAAGTGCCGGTGATGATTACAGCAGACCGAACAGGCGTTTATTTGAGTCCGCAATTCCCAAGGACGGCCAGGACGCGCCGGGCTATCGCGAAGAATTGGCTAAAGGAAAATTTTTGGTGGCCAGCCGTCGGCTCAGCGATCCCAATTTTAGCGAGACAGTGGTACTGTTGATTGATTACGGTCCGGATGGGGCCATGGGCCTGGTGGTCAATCGTCCGTCAAACGTTAAGCTGTCGACCGTGTTTCCCGACATAGAGGCGCTCAAAGAGCGCAAAGATACCGTTTATGTCGGTGGCCCCGTGGCCGTCAATCAGATGCTAATGCTAATTCGATCGAGTACGGCCCCGGCGGCATCGAAGCCGGTCATCGATAATGTTTATATGAGTGGAAGCTGGAAGGTTCTGGAGGGCCTCATCAAAAAGGCAGCAGCAGATCAACAGTTTCGGCTATATGCAGGTTATGCCGGCTGGGCGCCCAATCAACTTGATTTTGAACGCACCCGGGGCGACTGGCATGTCATAAAAGCCGATGCAGACAGCGTTTTCGCCATCGATCCCAAGGCTCTCTGGCAAGAATTGATTCGCCGGGCCACCATAAAATGGGTGCGTCTGGAAAAACACCGTTGAAGCTTCTTTTATTACTGCATCTTCTATTCCATTTTCTGGCGAAGGAGAGGATTCGAATAATGATTATAAAACATCGCGGGGTGGGGCCCCGTCTGGATGAATCGGTTTACATTGCGCCCACAGCCGTTATTTGCGGTAATGTTTCGCTGGACGCACAGGCGCGGGTGATGTTTGGCGCCGTCATTGATTCTGAAGCATCAAGCGTTGAAATCGGGACGTGCAGCATCATCTGTGAAAATGCGGTTATCCGCGCAACCAGAGTGGAAAAAGTCGATCATCCGGTTCGAATCGGCGACCATGTGTTTATCAGCCCGCATGCCACCCTCCTGGGTTGCCGGGTGGCTTCTCATGCCTATATCGCAACCGGCGCGACGCTATTGCAGGGCGCACGGGTGGGCAGAGGGGCGGTGGTCGCCGTCGGTGCGCTGGTGCATGCCGGAACGAAGATACCGGATGGCTTTTTCCTGGCTCCCAACAGCATTGCCATCGGCGATCCAGCGACTATTTACAGCCCGGGGGATCGGGAGGCCGTAGTGGACGCCATTAAATCGATTGCATTTACGAAAATCGCCTTCGGCGTCACCCCCCAGCCGCAAGATCGCGTTGCGACCATGACCCG
>JASFIG010000350.1:0-5241 GCA_050122795.1 Desulfobacterales bacterium | reverse complement strand
GAAATCGACGCCGCCTATTCGTTTTTTCTCGAAACAGATGTTTAACGCGAAAGGACGGCTTTCAAATACTGACCGGTATAGGAGTTTTTGTTTTCTGCCACTTGCTCCGGCGTGCCGCACCCGACCACATATCCGCCCTCATCACCCCCCTCCGGGCCCAGATCAACAATGTAATCAGCGGTCTTGATAATATCCATGTTGTGTTCAATCACCAGGACCGTATTGCCCTGATCAACGAGCATGTTGAGCACTCTTAGCAATTTTTGAATGTCATCGGCATGCAGACCGGTGGTGGGTTCATCCAGAATGTAAACCGTATTGCCGGTCGCTCGTTTGGAAAGTTCTTTTGAAAGTTTGACGCGTTGCGCCTCACCCCCGGATAAAGTCGTCGCGGGCTGACCGATCTCGATGTAGCCCAGGCCGACGTCCACCAGCGTTTGCAAAATGGCTCTTATTTTTGTTATCCGACCAAAAAAATCCAGGGCCTGATTGACGGTCATGCATAAAACCTCGGCAATGGTTCTACCCTTGTAGCGGGCTTCAAGTGTCTCCCGATTATAACGGCGGCCCTGGCAGACGTCACAGGTGACGTATACATCGGGCAAAAAATGCATTTCGATCTTAAGGATGCCATCTCCCTGACAGGCTTCACAGCGACCGCCTTTAACGTTGAAGCTGAATCGCCCCGGTTTATAGCCCCGCAACCGGGCTTCCGGTGTGCGTGAAAAAAGCTCGCGGATGTGGGTAAAGGCGCCCGTATAGGTGCCCGGATTGGAGCGCGGTGTTCTGCCGATCGGGCTTTGATCGATATGGATGACGCGATCGATGTGCTTTGCACCGCTGATTTTCCGGTGGGCGCCGGCCGGCACACGGGCATGATACAGTTTTTGCATCAGTGCGCGGTAAAGCGTTTCAAGCACGAGCGTTGATTTGCCCGAACCGGATACGCCGCTGATGCAGATGAAGCAGCCCAGTGGGAATGCCACATCAATCGTCTTTAAATTATTGGCCGCAGCTCCTTTAAGGATCAAATGATTGTCCTTGGCCGGCCGTCTGACGGTTGGTACTTCAATCTGTTTGCGGCCCGATAAATATTGCCCTGTCAGTGATGTTGGGTGGGCGCTCAATTCAGAGGGCGGTCCGGCGAAGATAATATTTCCCCCGTTGATGCCAGCACCCGGGCCGATGTCGATGACATAGTCGGCTGCCCGGATTGTTTCTTCATCATGTTCAACCACCAGGACCGTATTACCAAGGTTACGCATCTGTATCAGAGTTTCCAACAAACGCTTGTTATCGCGTCTGTGCAGGCCGATACTGGGTTCATCCAATACATAGAGTACCCCTGTTAGTTTCGAGCCGATCTGCGTCGCCAGACGAATTCGTTGACTCTCACCGCCGGAAAGCGATTGAGCCGAACGGTCCAGTGTCAGGTAGGCCAGTCCAACATTTTCCAGAAACCCCAGTCTTTCTACAATCTCTTTGAGAATGCGCCGCGCAATAACCTCTTTTTTAGCGTCCATTCTCAAATCCAGAAAAAAGGAGCGAATATTGGCGATGGACAGTGCCGTTAACTGCGTAATGGTCAGGTCGCCCACTTTGACGGAGCGACTGGCACGATTTAATTTTTCACCGCCGCATTGCCGGCAAGGCTGAAAATTCATATAGCGTCCGATTTCTTCACGCGACCAGCTTGAGCCCGTTTCATGGTAGCGGCGTTGAAGATTTGGGATGATGCCTTCAAAAGGTTTTTGATAACTGATGCGGCGGTGATCATCTTCAAAATAAAATGTAATCGGAGTATCTCCCGAGCCGTATAGCAACACCTGTTTGAAATGATCCGGCAGATCTTTGTAGGGTGTGTAAATATCCGTATCATATTGTCGTGTGAGGGCATCTAAAAATTCCGCAAAATGAACACTATTGCGATTGGCCCAGGGGACAATGGCGCCCTCGCGCAACGTCAGTTCAGGATTGGGTATGATGAGCGCTGGATCAAATGCTGTCAGGGCGCCCAGGCCGTCACAATGGGAACACGCGCCCTGGGGTGAATTAAATGAAAAGCTGGCCGGGCTAAATTCAGGATAGCTGATTCCGCATCGGCTACAGGCGGCTTGCTCATTAAATAGGAAGCTGCCGCGCCCCTCGGCCTCAACGCACACCTGTCCCTTGGATTGCGCCATCGCCAGTTCGAGTGAATCCGCCAAACGGTTTTTAATCCGCTCATTGATGACGAGCCGATCGACAACCACATCGATCGAGTGCTTTTTATTTTTTTCCAGTTCAACGACTTCTTCAATATCACATGTCGTACCGTCAACGCGAACGCGCGCAAACCCATCTTTTTTGAGATGTTTCAGCAGTTTTTCATGAGCGCCTTTTTGATCTTTGACAAGCGGGGATAACACAATGACCCGGGTTTTCTCACCCAATGACATGACATGGTCGACGATTTGATCCAAGGTCTGAGAGCGGATCTCCTGACCACATTGATAGCAATGCGGGGTGCCGACCCGCGCATACAGCAGTCGCAGATAATCATAGATCTCGGTGACCGTGCCAACTGTTGAACGGGGGTTATGTCCGGCGGACTTTTGTTCGATAGCGATTGCCGGTGAAAGGCCTTCGATCAGATCAGCATCGGGTTTTTCCATACGCTCCAAAAACTGGCGGGCGTAGGTGGACAACGACTCAACGTAGCGCCGCTGGCCTTCGGCATACAGCGTATCAAATGCAAGTGTGGATTTTCCTGAGCCGGATAGGCCCGTGATCACCACCAGTTTTTCGCGCGGTATATCGACATTTATGTTTTTTAGGTTGTGTTGCCGGGCTCCGCGAATGATTATTTTATCTGCAATCATGGCCATTTTTGCTGATGGAAGTTTGTTTTGAGTTTAGCCGTCATAAAAAAAAAATTCAAACAAATTTCTTGAAAGGATGTAAAGCCCTGGTATTCCATCATCGAAGCCTATTTATAAAAATGTCACAAATAATTTTTTAAAAATCAAAGATAATAGAAGAAAACTAAAGGTTTTATGAGAATACTTTTTTGTTCATAACTTTATTCGAAATATGGATATACTTAAAATTCTTAAATATACCCTTCACTTGCGAAAGGTCGTATTTAACAAGGCTTGTCGCTATCACTATATTTAGTCAAATGAAAACAAGTAGATATAGATTGTTCAAAACCGTCTCACAGTGGGCTCTAAAACAGCTTTTATCCGGTTTGACTGAATCTATCTCATGCCATAAATAAGCTGCTGTTTTTTGATTTTAAAAAATCAAAATCAAACCTTCCAAGCCGTTTAGCTTCGACACCATAATCACAAAAATTTCTTCTAAATTAGCGTCATTACTAAGTTTGTATTGAACAGGGTTGTGTAATAGCCGATGGAAGCCGTCTGGGAAAAAGTTAAATCTGTCATTAAAGACCGGATTCCGAAACACAGTTTTCAAATGTGGATCGAACCGCTAGAAATGCGAAAATGCGATTCTGATAACTGGATCGTGGCATGTCCGAATTTCTTTTTTAAAAAACGGGTCAACGATCTTTATGGAAAACTGCTTGTCGCGGAATTGAACAACGCAACCGGTAATCAGTGCCATCTTTCCTTTGAGGTCGGGACAAAAAGGAATGAACCGCCTCGAAACGAAAATCGGCTGAATCCTCAATTACCGCTCCCAAACGCCTCTATTCGCCCCCACAGCGGCAGATTTTTAAGAAGGAATTTCACGTTTGATGAATTCGTGGTGGGTGCGAATAATGATTTTGCCTATTCTGCCGCGCTTTCACTGGCATCCCGCAGAGAATATCAACAAAATGCACTGTTGCTGCTTTCTAATACGGGCATGGGAAAAAGCCATCTTTCCCAGGCGATCGGTCATCATGTCTTGTCCGAATATCCTGACGAACGCGTTTATTATATAACGGCAGAGGACTTCAGCAATGAAATGGTTCAGGCTTTTCGTCAGGATTCCATCAACAAATTTAAGGGAAAATATCGAAATAAATGTGATGTTTTACTCCTTGAAGATATCCATTACCTTAGTGGTAAACAAAGGACCCAGGTGGAGTTGGCGCTCACTTTAGACTCACTGTTTGAAGCCGGTAAACGTATTATTTTTTCCAGCTGCTATCTGCCCGGTGACATCCCCAAACTAAATGATAAATTAAGATCGCGTTTATCCGGTAGCCTGATATCTAAAATTGAATCACCCAATTTCAGGACGCGGGTCCGCATTTTAAGAAAAAAAGCGCTCAGCAACGGCTACCAGATCCCCGACACGATTATCGAATACCTGGCCGGCGAACTGACCGAGGACATTCGGCAGCTCGAAAGCGGTTTAAATGGTGTTGCTGCGAAATCATCTCTGCTGGGCGCTCCGATTGATATGAGCCTAACCGAAAGCGTCGTTAAAAACATGGTCCACCAGCGCAAAAAAATCACCATTGATGCCATCAAAAAAATGGTGTGTAAGTATTATAATTGTGCGCTTAAAGATATGGTTTCGCGTTCACGCAAACAACATCTTGTCAGACCCCGACAGATGGCCATATATCTATCGCGCCGTTATACGGACGCACCCCTGCAAAGTATCGGAAAAGCCTTTAACCGCTACCATGCAACGGCCCTTCATTCCATCCACTGTATTGAGCAGGGATTGAAAGAAAGCAGTGTGATTCAAAAACAGGTTGAGTTTTTTAATCAGAAACTCGAGTCCGGCAAATTCTAGAACCGCTCCCCAAAATGCATCTCACACCCAATAGCTGCGTTGTGAACCTCCTTAAAATGCTCACATACTTAAGTATGCTGCGCTTTTGCGTCGGTCCACGCCTTGCTCTTGGGCGTGAGCTACTATTTTGGGGAGCGGTTTAATTTATTATTTCTTAGGGCTAAATATCGAGGACGAGGAGGCGTACGCGGACGAGTGCCATGTAATATCTTCCGTTTCCTGCTCGTACTCGTCGTCGTCCTCGTCCTCGATAGCTAACACTTCATAGCTACATCAACAGCAGCGCACAAAGGTCATCTTCAGCGTGCTGCCTAATGTACCCATTTACCTCCAGACAACTGCCGACAATTTGCCATAACCTAATCATTGATCTCCAGGAGGGAGAGCATCTCCTGGTGGATGGCGCCGTTGGAAACCAGGATTTCTTTTTGGTCCAGTGCGAAAGGCCGGTTGGAAAAATCGGTAATCACCGCGCCGGCTTCGGTGGCGATCACAGCTGCAGCA
>JASFIG010000349.1:0-5249 GCA_050122795.1 Desulfobacterales bacterium | reverse complement strand
TTGCGCCGAATCAATATTTTAACGGCCATTGGAACCTCCTCATCTACATTGGGTTTTCAAAATTCTGGATAAAACATAATATGCCTGCCTAACGGGGTCAAGAGACAATCACCGAATGGCGGTTTTCGTGTCCCATAATCCATTCTTCCAGCATTTTATGATTGCATCGGCAAGGCACTGATGATTAGCTGGCTTTGAGCGCCTGTACCAGACTGATTTGAAGCGCCACGAATTCGGCCACATCTAAAGTTTCTGCACGCCGACCCGGATCAATGCCAGCGGCCATCAGGGCCTGTTTGGCTTTCAACGGTTCGATCCGAAGACGACTGCTTGCTAATGCATTTTTTAGGGTTTTACGCCGGTTACCGAACGCCGCCTTGATCACCTGAAAGAGCATGTTTTCATCGTGGGGCGGATACTGGCGTTTGACATCAAAGTTGATCTCGACAACTTCAGAATCGATTTTGGGTGCCGGGTAAAAAAGCGATGCCGTCACTGTTGTAATGGATTTGATTTCGGCGCAATAGGCCAGCATAACGGTTAGTCTCCCGTAATCCTTATTGTGGGGGCTTGCCGTAATTCGCCGGGCCAGCTCTTTTTGAAACATCAAAATCGCGCGGCTCACGCTGCGACGGGCCTCTATTAGTTTGACCAGAACCTGTGACGAGATGTTATAGGGCAAATTTCCGATGACGACCAGCGGGAGGGCCGACGTTTCAGCCAGCATCTGCAAATCGACATCCAAAATATTTTTTTCGATAATTTCTACATTGGTTAGTTTATGGACCAACAACTCGGGCCTGAGTAACTGTATGAGTTGTGGATCTTTTTCAACCGCATAAACGCGTTTTGCCATGCGAGCCACTGGAATCGTAAGCGCACCCAATCCGGCACCGATCTCGATGACCGTATCTGTTGGCGAAATCCGCGAATGTTTCGCAATCATATCGGCCGTTGAAGGATCGACTAAAAAATGCTGGCCCAGTTTTTTTTTGGGCCGTAGATTCCAGGCTCTCAGCAATGCTTTGGGTGAAGTCATTTTTTGTTTTCAGCTGTCAATTTTATGATAGTTTATGACCATATTATTTTCACCACAAAGGCACGAAGGTCACTGAGAAGTGCAAACGCGTTTTCTTCGAAAGTCATTCTTTCAGTACTCTGTGCCTCTGTGGTTTAATTTTGTCGGGTTTGGCATTATCTTGACTTTTTTGGGTTTTATCATTATTTTTTCCCCAAATTCCATAGGCTTATCCATTGTCATCATCTCGGGAAAAATCGACCCTTTCACGCAAGGAGGATCCCATGTCTAGAAAAAGGGGTAAAGGCATCAGTTTTGATGCCATGGTAAAATTTTTCATGCAGAATTACAATATCCCCACCAAAAAAGACGTTGATCGAATAATGGCAAAGCTGGATCGACTGGAAAATCTGATCATGGCCGGTATGGCAAGCGGTGGATATCCGTTGAAGGGGCAAATGGGACGTCGCAAAACGGCCGTCACTGCCGTGGATATGGTTTTTGAGACCATCAAGCGCTCCCGCAAAGGGCTGGGTTTTGCTGATATCCAGGCCAAAACTGGATTTGGTGAGAAAAAAATTCGCAATATTATTTTCCGCTTAAATAAAATTGGAAAAATTAAGCGCAAGAGCCGTGGCATTTACATCGCGGCCTGAGACGATGCCCTTCACCTGATCTGCAATCTACCTTTACCGGCATCTGAATCTTGAACTGATACAGAGAATAGCTGAGCAGCTGGCATCAACCACGAAAGCACGAAAGGGCGAAAACACGAAATAGAATAAATATTTTCGTGCTTTTTTAGTGGTTGTTAAGAAACATTTCGTTATTCCTATGTTTTTTCTACAACCACTTATACCGCAAATCCTTATTTCAAAAATTAAAATGGCTGGCGGTGAAGTTTTCGTGTTTTCGTGGTAATTTTTTGTAATAAAAGCCAAAACCATACCAAACAGGTTAATCCTCACCAAGAAAGTGATGATGATGAGCAAATTTGTAGATGCACGAAATTCAGACTTCCGGCAAGGTGAACAGGTCGGTAACTATACGGTCAACCGGGTCGTACCCCTGGAGCGGATTCGATCCTTTTATTATGATCTGGAGCATAAGGTGACCGGGGCGCGGCACATTCATATCAGTAACGACGATGCTGAAAATACGTTCAGCGTAGCGTTTAAAACCGTACCGGTTGATTCCACCGGTGTTGCCCATATTCTCGAACATACCGCTCTGTGCGGTTCCCATCGGTATCCGGTCCGTGACCCCTTCTTTTCGATGCTCAAAAGAAGCCTGTGCACCTTCATGAATGCCTTTACCGCCTCAGATTGGACCATGTATCCTTTTTCGACCCAGAACACTAAAGATTTCTTCAACCTGCTGGATGTCTACCTGGATGCAGCTTTTTTTCCGAAGATAGACGAGCTGAGTTTTAAGCAGGAGGGTCATCGTCTTGAAATTGAGGGCGATTTAAATTCAGATGATCCTGACCGGTTTCGGCTGGTGTATAAAGGGGTGGTTTACAATGAGATGAAAGGCGCGATGTCATCACCGGATCAGGTTATGGTGCGCTCTATCCAGAAAGAACTGTATCCGTCCACAACCTATCATTACAATTCCGGTGGAGATCCGGCCGAAATCCCCTCCCTGACGTATCAGCAATTAAAGGAATTCCACCGTCGCCATTACCATCCCAGCAACGCCTTTTTTTATACTTACGGCAACGTTCCATTGGCTGAAAGCCTTGCCACGATCGAAGATACGGTATTAAAAAAGTTTGAGCGCATCACACCGGATACCGATGTGGCCGCACAACCCCGATGGCGCAAGCCACGGGTTGCCTCTTTTCCATATCCGTTCAACCCGAATGAAGACCCTGCTAAAAAGTACCAGGCCTGCGTTGCCTGGTTGGTCGGAGGCATCAAAGATGCTTTCCAGGTGTTAACGCTGTCACTTCTGGAACAGGTTCTGCTGGGAAATTCTGCGGCCCCGCTGCGCAAAGCGCTGATCGACTCGGAGCTGGGTTCTTCCCTGTGTGACGGCTGCGGCCTGGACACTGATAATCGCGATACGGCTTTTGTTGCCGGGTTAAAGGATGTCGAAAAGGGGGCTGCTGAAAAGGTCGAAGCGATAATTTTTGAAACCCTGGCGGATCTGGTCAAAAACGGGATTGATCGACAATTGATTGAATCAGCGATTCATCAAATCGAATTTCATCGCAAGGAGATAACCAACACGCCTTACCCATACGGTATCAAACTCCTCCTGGCCTTCACCGGCCCATTGTTGCACGGTGGGGACCCTGTCAGGATTTTAAGATTCGATGATGATCTCAATAAATTGCGTGAACTGATGAAGCAAGAGCCCTTTTTTGAAAACCTGATTGAAAAACAGCTGCTGAAAAATTCCCACCGGGTCCGCCTCACCATGGTGCCGGATCAAGAAATGGAGCAAAACGAAACCCGGCGGGTTAAAGACCAATTGGAGAAAGTTAAAAAAGGCCTCTCGCCAGCT
This sequence comes from Desulfobacterales bacterium, assembly GCA_050122795.1. Lineage (GTDB taxonomy): Bacteria > Desulfobacterota > Desulfobacteria > Desulfobacterales > JAHEIW01 > JAHEIW01. Next base: position 1,720 of record JASFIG010000349.1, on the reverse strand, counting down.
GACCTGGAAAAAATTCAGCGGGATAACCAAGCGCTAAAACGGCAACAGGAAACCAAAGATGATGTATCCTGCTTGCCCACCCTGGAACGCGAAGATATTCCCACGACGGTACCGATCGTAAAAGAGTCTGGTGTTGATCGTTCAGCGAATACCACTTTATACGCTCAGGCGACTTCTGATATTTTTTATTTTGCGGCATCGGCCGGCACCGGCGGTCTGCCACAATCGCTTATTCCATGGGCCCCTTTTTTCTGTTATGCCCTGACCCGCAGCGGTACTGCACTGCACGATTATACCGAGATGGCGCGCCGCATCGACGCGTATACCGGCGGTGTCGGTCTGGCAACCCACGCGCGCACTCGCTATGACCAGGCTGGCAGCTGCTTGCCGTTCATTTCGTTTAACGGCAAATGCCTGGCGCGCAATCAGGAAAAGATGTTTGACATCCTCCGGGAGTTCATTTCCGATTTTGATTTATCCGATCGTTCACGCTTAACCAGCCTTTTGAAGGAATACCGTGCTGCACTCCAATCCATGATTGTCCACAACGGACATCGATTGGCCATATCGGTCGCCTCCCGAAATTTTTCACCTGCACGGGCGCTGAGCGAATCCTGGAGCGGCATTCATCAGCTCAAAGCCATCAAGGAACTGACCGACGATCTCAATGCCCAAAAACTGGACACACTGGTGCAGGATCTGACCGAAATCGGCAAGCATATTTTTGTGCGCGATAATTTTCAGATGGCACTTATCGGAGAAGAAGATCAGCTAACAGCCGGCGGTACCGCAGCTACGACAATTTTCCAGCAGCTGGCAGATGGTCGCAACGATGGATTCAGTGCGCCCCGGATGCGTTTGCGCAACAATGCACTGCGCGAAGGTTGGAGCACGTCCACGGCCGTATCATTTGTGGCGCTTACATTTGAAACTGTGCGCCTGACGCATGCGGATGGTCCTGCACTGGCCGTTATCAGCAAAATGTTGCGATCAATGTTTCTGCACCGTGAGATTCGTGAAAAAGGCGGAGCGTACGGGGGATTTGCAATCTACAATCCGGAGGATGGGCTGTTTGGCTTTGGCTCATACCGGGATCCCCATATCGTTGCGACCTTAGAAGCCTATGCCGCTGCCGCTGAATTCATCCGCAGCGGATCTTACACGGAAGAGGATATCAAAGAGGCTATTTTGCAGGTGTGCTCTGAAATCGACAAACCGGATCCGCCGGGCCCGGCCGCCCGCAAAGCCTTTTACCGCAAAATCGTTTCTTTATCGGACGACATTCGCATCCAATTTAAGACCCGCTTGCTGTCGCTGAAACGCCGCGACATCCAACAGGCCGCCGATCAATACTTTGGCTTGCAATGCAAAAACGGCTCGGTGGCCGTCATTTCAAACCAAGAAAAACTAAAAGAAGCCAATCAGCAATTGGCTGACCAACCCCTCAGTTTATATCAAATTTGATCTTCAAAATATCGTTTAAAATTATCCAGGATGATAGTTACTGGTTATTGGTTAATAGTTATTAGGAGAACTGGGGAAGGGCATGGCATCGTCCAATAACAGATAACGAATAACGAATAACTACTGTTTGATCATCGCTTTAAGCTGGGTGAGTGTTTCCGCGGGCATTTTGAACGAGTGCTCCGGTCCCGGGAAATTCACGGCCTGCACGTCTTTTTTATAGGCCTGCATGGCCTCTAAAATGATCGTCCGAATC
>JASFIG010000348.1:0-5268 GCA_050122795.1 Desulfobacterales bacterium | reverse complement strand
GATGGGGATGACCCAACGCAACACCCTGCCCGATCATACCCCCCATCGACAGGCCCACCCAGTGCACCGGATCGAGCTTTAATGCGTCCAGCATTCCCATGGCATCCGCAACCAGCTGGTCTAGCGCGTAAGCACCCGGCGGCGCATCAGTTTGGCCGTGACCCCGCGTGTCATATCGCAAAACCTGGAAATGGGTCTCGAGCAATTCAAGCTGCGGCCACCACATCACCTGGCTGCAGGCCAGAGAGTGACCGAGCACGACCACCGGCGCATTCTTTTTGCCCGACAGTTCGTAATAAATGTTGATACCGTTGGCTTCGATTATCATGATATCGCTCCTTGTTAAATATTCATCCTGATATAAAAATAACAAAACATCTGCAACCTACGATTATCGAGGACGAGGACGATAAAGAAACGTTTTAATGACTAATGTCGTCCTCGTGCTCGTACTCGTCCTCGTCCTCGAAGTTCAACGCCAAAGCGTTCACCCGCAGATTATTAAGATAACCTCTAATTTGAGTCTGGCTTCTTTAAGTAAAAAGACATCACCATCCCGGCCAGCGAAATTGCGCCCGCAACCAGGAACGGCATTGTAAATGAACCGCTTATATCAGCCAGATAACCGCCCAGCGCCGGACCCAGGGCCTGGCCGATGCCAAAAAACAGGGTAATAAAGCCCAATCCGGCTGGCGCCAGACGGGGGCCGACAAAGTCTCCGGCCGCTGCGGCCATAATGGTGGGAATACTCCAGGCGGTGAGGCCAAATAAAATGGCCGAAAGATAAAAACCGACATCGACCCTGATCAGCGCGTAAATAATGTAGGAAAGCCCGAGCACGAGGTATGCCAGGGCGGCACCACGGCTTCTGCCAAGCACGTCCGATATTTTGCCCCAGATAACGCCGCAAAAAATACTCAAACCGCCCACCAGAGCCCATAAGCCCCCGGCCCATTCCTGACTGAGGCCTATTTCCTTAACCAGATAAGCCGCAAAGAAAACCATATAGATAATGTAGGAAAGACCGTAGAAAAAATAGACAGCGCCCAGATACCAGACGGCGCCCATCTTCACAACACTTTTGACGGTTTCTTTTATCTTAGGTGTTTCTGCCTTTTCAGTTGATGAAGGTTCGCTGCGGTCCGCCTCTTTTTTTTCGGATCCGACCTGTTGGAGACCCTTTTCCTGCGGGTTGCTGCGCACAAACTGAAAGACGATACCGGATATCAAAAGCACGGCGCCACCCAGTATATACCACGAAAGGCGCCATCCATTTGTGCCGAAAGCCGTTAAAATGGGTGGGACCACCAGTCCCGAGATAAGAGTGCCGGTTCCGATGCCGGCAGAGACGATGCCGGTCGCAAAACCTCTTTTCTTCATGGTGAACCAGGCCGAACCGAGAGCCATGGCCGGAACATAAGATGCACCATTTCCCAGGCCGGTCAGCAGCCGCATTGAAAATGCGAAACCGAATGATTGTGCCAGGCCGGTCAGGATCATCGTAATTCCCATCAGCACCAGGGCTGCCGTGATAATGATACGGGTTCCAAATTGAGCGGCCAAAAACCCGCCAATGATGGCCATGGTCAGATAACCGATAAAGTTGCCGGTTCCCAGCAAGCCCAGTTGGTAGTAGTTAAAACCCAGACCGTCTTTCATGGCGGGAAGAATAATCGTATAGGACATTCGCCCGAATCCATGGGCAGCAATGGTTGTCAGTAGTCCCATAAAGATGACGACCCAGCCGTAATGCACTTTGCCTTCTTCCATGTCGCGCTCCCTCCAGGGCAATAATGGTTTGATTGCACAAAGTTGTATTGCATTAACGGATAAGAAGTCAAAAGAAATCAAATTTTATAATGGTGCCCTGCCGGAATAAATACACGGTCGGGGCCACCCACCTTCATATACAGATCCGTTTGAGTCAATTATGGCGTTAAGCTCCTGTGATCTTAACTTTTTTTTGACAATGTACCGTATTTTATTTTATGCTTAGAAGTTATGTTGAAACTGAATTACAACAAGCGCTTTTCCACCTATTTAATGACGGCTTTTGTGGTCCTTGTCAGCGTGTCCGTTGTCATTATTCTGGGGACCCTATACCGCTACTTCGGTAAAAAGGTTGAAGCAGAATTTTATGAGAAATTAAGAGCTCAAAAAGGCCAGGTCGAAATCATATTAAACAACCGCATGGCCGGTATTCAAAGCGCTTTAAATGAGTTACGCTCAGACAACATCATTCGCGTCACCGTCATGCTGGATGACACATCCAAGCTGGCAGATCGAATCACCCAGTTCTATCCGCCGATAAACGGGGTATACCATTTTGTAAAAAAAGTGGGTGAAAAACAGATTTTGCCCGAAAGATATCCCGGGCTCACCGAAGAAATTGTCAAATTCGCAATGACGGAATATCCGCGCGGCAAGATTATGCAGGATCAAGGTAGAATTCGTTTGTTATGGATATTATCCGCTCCGGTAATGCATGAAACCGGTCGCATGGGCACCGCCTATGCGCTGTACGACATGATTCAGGATCAAAAACTGATCGAGGCGATTCAGCAAGCCGGAGGAATCAGCCTGATGGCGATCCACCCCGACCAGGCGTATAACCTCATCTCGCTCCAGTCAGTTGAGCTGGATCCCAGGATTCGGGAAAAAATCGCCGGTCATTCCGGATTTTATCCATACGGTCAAAATCTGATTCTTTCACGGATTAGTGGTTTTGATAATCTTTATTTTCAGTCTTCTCTGAAAAGCCTGGTTCAGGAAAAACACAGAGTCACGGTTTGGATGGGCTTATTTGCCATTGTCGTACTGGCCGTTTCAACCTTAATGGCTGTTTTTTTAGCCAGAAAAATGGTGGCTCCTCTGCGAAAAATGACCGCCAAGGCCATCCAAATATCAGAAGGCCAGAAGGATCTTCTGTTTGAATCCCATCGACGAAATTATTGGGAATTTAACCAATTATCAGAAGCCTTTAATTATATGCTCGCGAACCTGAAGAACGCCGAGGAACAAACGCGCTATAAAGAGCTGCTGGAAAAGGTCGACGATGCGGTCTACATTGTGGACTTGACCGGTAATATAATGGAGGCCAATGATGCTGCTTATTCCCAGTTGGGCTATTCGCTCGAAGAGTTTTTCAATCTCAATTTGAATCAAATTATTCCGGAAAATCATGTCAATTTAATACTTTACGAGCTTGTGGAAAAAGCCCAGGTTCAAACCCTTCCCAAGCTAAACCTGGAAACGGTTCATTTCAAAAAAAATGGCTTGCGACTACCGGTTGAAATCCATTCACGGGCCATTACGTACCGGGGCAAAAAAGTCATATTGAATGTGGCCCGCAACGTGAGCAAGCGCATTAAAGCCCAAAGTGCATTGCGTGAAAGCGAAGAACGTTACCGCTCGGTGGTTGAGAATTCACGCGATGGTATCGTTGTCCTCAACAAAGAGCTTCGCATTCTATATGCCAACGAGGTCTTTGCTGAAATTATCGGTCAGCCGCAGCAAAAAATCGAAGGCAGCGAGCTTAAAAAATACCTGGAACCGTCCGGCCAAACCGATGTCGAAGCCTATTTTCAGGCGATCCAGAAAGGGATGTTAGTCAATTCAGGACCCATCTGCAAAATCATGCGGAACGGTATCGAGGAGCGATCCGTAAAATTAACAGCAAACCGCTTTCGGGATTCGTCTGAAAAGGAAAAGATCGTCAGTCAGATTTCGGATATCACCGATCAGTTGCAGGCTGAAAAGGAAAAAAAGCACCTCGAGGCGCAGCTCATGCATGCCCAGAAAATGGAGGCCATCGGCACCCTGGCAGGCGGAATTGCTCATGATTTCAATAATATCCTGATGGGCATACAGGGATATTTATCCTTGATGCGTTTGGGCAACGAATCAGATAATCCGGATAATGATTCCGTTGACAAATATATACAGGGGATCGAGGAAAACGTCATGAGCGCGGCAAACCTGACCGAGCAACTGCTGGGATTTGCTCGTAAGGGTAAATATACGCTGAGACCGACGAGTCTCAACGATGTCGTTGAAAAAAGTACCCGTATGTTTATGCGTACCAAAAAGGAAATTACCTTGCATAAACGCTGCAGTGCCAAAATCTGGAATGTCGAAGTGGATCGGGGGCAAATCGAACAGGTTCTGATTAATCTGTATTTAAACGCCTGGCATGCCATGCCCGACGGTGGCGATCTGTATATTCAAACCGAAAATGTCGTCCTCAGCGATGCATACTGCGAGCCCTTTGAAGTCAAAGGCGGCAATTACGTTAAACTATCCGTTACCGACAGCGGCATCGGCATGGATAAAGACACCATCGTTAGAATATTCGAGCCGTTTTTTACCACCAAAGAAATCGGCAAGGGCACCGGCCTGGGACTGGCCTCCGCCTACGGCATTGTCAAAAATCATAACGGTATCATCAGAGTATACAGCGAGCAGGGTCATGGCACCACATTTGTGATCTATCTGCCCGCTTCACAGGTTGTGGAATCAGACGTATCTGAAATTGACTTTACGCTGCGCAAAGGGAGCGAGTGCATTCTGCTGGTGGACGACGAGGAGGGGCCGATTGAAGTCGAAAAATTGATGCTCAAAGAATTGGGTTACTCAGTTATCACGGCAGAAAACGGCATGGAAGCAATCGATATTTATGCCCAAAATTCCGAAAAAGTCGATCTGGTAGCCCTGGATATGATTATGCCGGAAATGAGCGGCAAGGCAACCTATGAAGAGCTAAAAAAAATAAATCCCGCAGTCCGAGTATTGCTGGTCAGCGGTTACAGCACGAACAAACAAACTGAAGAATTATTTGAAATGGGCTGCAAGGGATTTATTCAAAAGCCTTTTGATATCATCGAACTGTCTCACAAGCTAAGAGAAGTTTTGGAAAATTAGCAAGGTGGGAGTGGCTTTTAGCCACGAATTTTATGCTCCGCTTTCGAATCGGCCTGCGACGAGCTCCATACGGCCCAAGCTCATGGCCGAGGGCAGCCGAGTCGTTTACGCTTTGCTTTGCTGAACGCCATAATATGTCAAGATCAGATGTGAAATCCGGCTTTTATGCGGGGAGCGCGATCTACTATTTTTCAGATGGGGTCTATTTTCAACGCCCATAGGCTATTCGTAGGCGAGCGTTAGCCGCGAGCCGGTACTGCTTAAGATTTTTGCAACCGTTACTTTTCAACTTAAGGGGTATTCTGCAGTGGGCTCAGGATGATTTCAATCCGGCGATTCTGGCGTCTC
>JASFIG010000347.1:0-5276 GCA_050122795.1 Desulfobacterales bacterium | reverse complement strand
CGAATGCCGCATAGTACAGAAAGGGCTTGAAACCGGACCCGGGCAGACGGTTATTTTCGACGGCACGGTTGAATTCGGTTTCCGAATAATCTCTGCCCCCGACCATGGCTTTGACGGCTCCGGAGGTACATTCAACTGCCACCAGCGCGCCCTGCGGATGCGAAGAAGAATGGGCCGCGCCCGGATCGTCTGTACGGGTAATCCCCGACAGTTGATCGAGCTTTAGCAACCCGCTTTGCAAAGACTCGATGGCCCAGGCCTGCTGCTGGGGATCCAGGGTGGTGCTGACTTTTAGCCCGCCGTGGTAAACCACTTCCGGGCCGTAACGCTCTTCGAGGTCATTTAAAACCAGATCCAGAAAGTAACTGCCCCTGGGTGTGCCGGCGGCAAGGGGTGCCAGTTGCAAATTGGCCTGCCCAGCCGCTTTTGCTTCCTCGGCCGTAATGTAGCCGACCGCAACCATGCGTGCCAGCACCAGCTGCTGTCTTTTCTGAGCCCGTTCAAAATAGCGGTAAGGATTATAACGGGTAGGCGACTTGGGCAGACCGGCCAGCAGTGCGGCTTCAGCCAGATTGAGCTCCAGGGCCGGTTTGCCGAAAAAGGATCGAGCCGCCTGCTCAATTCCATAAGCCCCGACGCCAAAGGGTATTTGATTCAAATAGGCTTCTAAAATTTCACGTTTGCTGTATTGGGTTTCAATTTGCAAAGCCACCATCAACTCGCGAAACTTGCGCATATAGGTTCGCCGGTAACTGAAGAACAGGTTTTTGGCAAGCTGCTGGGTGATCGTTGAGGCTCCCTGTATTTTCCCAGGTTCAAAAAGCGTTATCCACAGGGCTTTAAGCGTGCGCAGCTTATCAAGGCCGTGATGCTCCCAGAAACGGTGGTCTTCAGTGGCAATCACAGCCTGAATAAATTCAGGCGAAATCCGATTAAGGGGAACGACTTCCCGACCGCCGATGATGATCAATCTTTCACCGGTGGATGCAAATATTTCCGTCGGGGGCGTTTCGATAATGCGGCCGAGGGGATCCGGTACCTGGGGTAAATCGCGCAACGCAATGAAAAACAGCCCCGCCGCCAGCAAAGCGCCCAGACCCGCCAGCGCTAGCGCCATGTAAAAAAAAGTGCTGATGCGGCGCATCCATACGGCAAACATGCTCATTAACGTTTCCAATGCTGTTTTTGTTCTTCGGGTTGGCCGATTGTCTGATCCTGATCCAGGCCTTCAAGATGCGCTCGCAGTCGCCAGACCGCCCATTCCTGGCCCTGGACCACCAAGACCCGGCGCTCGTTATCTGCAAAGAATTCAAAACCCAGTTCGATGAAGCCGGCCTGGGTTTCATCCGAAATCCCGACGCGCACAATTTGACCGGGAGCCGCCAACAACAATTCCGGATGCGGCAGCATACTGTGACGGGCTTCTTCATGAAAAGATTCCAGGGATTCAAAAAATTGATCGGCCGTATAAATACGGTTTTTAAAATTCGGCAGCTCATCCAATGATTCCGCCAAAGCCACTTCACCGCGCTGCAATTGGGATAGCAAAACCGGGTTCAGCTCAAGCTGTCGCAAAACGCGATTGTTGGCATCCAGCAAATAAACGGTCAAACCGCTGCCGGATTTTTCGAAGTACGTCCGTCGCCATTGCCCCTTGCTGACAACCGCCAACAAATCAAGCGGCGATATTATTTTCCGGGCAATCGTGGGTGCCAGGCGCATATAGAGCTGGCGGAAATGATCGGCTGACAGCATGACACCGTTTTCGGGTGTAACGCTGGCGGCAATCTGGGTAAAAGAGGCTGCGCCACGGGCTTCACGCTGTAATGTCTGACGGTCGGTAATGATTTGTTCTAAGGTTTGCTGGGCTGTGCGGGCTTGATGGCTTTTTTCCCAGATGGACCCGGATTCGGGTCGTTCTGAATTCGTGGTCACCAGATAGGATCCTAAAAACCGTTCGATCCAATCAAATCGAAGCTCCAAAATAAAAATGGCGCAGATCAGGGTAAAAATCAAAAGGGGGCGCAGGGCGAACATTCTTTGGCCCCATTCTTTAAAATCACTTGGCTCGGCCCAGTTGGTCATGATAAAGGTAAAAAGGTTAAATTTAACGTTATTTTAAGGTCATCTGATTGTGTATCACTATATTCTAAAAAAACGAGCCCACAGTGTCAAGATGGCGAAAATGAAGGTTTCTATAAAAATCAAATACCTACCTTTTTTGATCTTATGCGGCTGGCTGGTGTTGCCGGTTACCCACAGCCTTGGTGCCGTGATTGTTTACGACCGGGTGACAACCGTCAAAACGCCTGTTTTTCTGAAAGTGTTGACCAAGGGCAGAATTTTTGCTGACGGCGGCCGCCTGGTCGAATTTTTTCTGGATGATAAATCCCTGGGTAAAAATTTAACCGGCGGCGATGGCTACGGGTATCGAAAATACATTCCCCAGCGCGCGGGCATCATCAAAGTGCGGGCCACCTCAGACGGAGAAAGCGGCAACGGGATTGTGCTGGTGATGAAAAAGAGTGAAAAGGCCGTTCTCATTGAGATCGAAGGCGGCTTCAAAGATGCGGTCGTCTCGGAAATCGCAGCCGGCGCCGGCCGCCAGGCGGTCGAAGAGATAAAAAAAAAATATCACGTGATCTACCTGAGCCGAGGTACCGGAGTTCGCATGGCGAGAACCTGGCTGGATGAAATAGAAATGCCGGATGCGCCTTTATTGCGCTGGAAGGGCGCCCAAACACTGAGCGCCCTCAAAGAAAAAGGCATTCAACTTTATGCCATCATCGGTGCGGCCGGGGTTATTGAAGCAGCCGCCGACCATGTTGATAGACGGTATACCTTTGACAAAACCCAGAAAGGCCAGACAGTAAGAGACTGGCACGACCTGATGACGAAGTTGTCAAAAAGCGCCTCCGACAATTCCGAAAGTAAGAAAAAAAAATAAAACATGCCCGCCTCTTAAGGTGGGCATGTTTTATTTTTGCCCCAGGTATTTGTAGATTTTTCCGTTAGCCGCAACGGCATAAATGGCACCGTTGTTGCCCAGGGCAATGGACGCCAGACCGTTACCACTAAAATTGGTATCCTGGCTGCGGGTTGACAGATCGTAGCTGAAAGTCATCATGGCGCTGGTTGAAACATATAGGCGGTTTTGGGTGACCGCCGGTGAGGCATAGGTCTGACGCGGCAAACGAAACTGCCGGGGTGACCCCGCATCGTAAATGAGGCTCCCATCCTTTTGATCCAGTACTCTAATGTGATCCTTGGCGACAACAAAAAGGTAAGAATCGGTGGCTGCTGGAGTCGCAAAAACCGGTTGGCCGGCATTATAGGACCAGATCTTTATGCCGGTTTCCATATCATGGGCCAGCACGGAGCCGTTTTGCCGTCCAAAAACCATCAACCCGTTGGGTAAGATTACGGTAGAAGAATGTTTTTCATAGGGGTGAAATTTCCGCCAGACAACGGTGAGTTCATCATCCCATTCAAAGGCACCCATGTTGCAAAGATTATCTGCAATCGCAATCAACGGTAACTTTCGGGCCGTAAATACAGCCACTGAGGGGTCAATAAATATATCCGGAATTTGGTTGCCGCCATCGGTGGTTTCAGGCGGAAATATCGAAGTAAATTCCCATAACGCTGTAAACGCATTAAACACATCTTCCCTGCGCACCTGCAACTCGGCACTACCCCATTGACAGGTTCCCAGAGATTTACGATCAAGCAGCTCAACTGCCTTGCCCCTGTCGTGCAGCACCAGAAGCGCTCCCTGAGGATTTCCATCAACCAATATGGTCACATAAATAAATACAAGCGTGTCCTCGCCCCATACCAGGATTTTAGGAGCGCCGGAAGCAAACCCATCATCGCTTATGGCATATGACCAGCGTATCCTGTTGAATTCGTCAACTTTATGGAGGCTACTGCTTATTCGACCGTCCGTATTTCGCTGATTAGTGACGATATAGATGTTTCCATTTCTGGAAATAGCGGGTGTAGAAATAATGGCTGTCGATTGATAATCGGAGACAAAGGATCGACGCCAGCGTTCAGTGCCATCCTCTGAATTAAGTGCCACCAGTTCGCCGTCCACTGTACCGAAATAAATCACCTCGCGGCCGTCGGAATCAACGCCAATGACCGGTGAAGAGGTCGTAACCTTATAGGGATTGGAAGTCCAGGCGGAAGAGACAGCAAAACCGCTTTCCACCGACTGGTAGCCCTGGCCGGGCAAATCGCCTTGAAAGTTTCTCCAGCGCGGTAAACCGTGAGTGGCACAGCTAACCAGCATGAACAGGCATAAGGTCCAAAAAGCGTTACGCAACAGTAGCGACATCTAAAAATCCTCTCTCACCGATAATTAGATCAGGGGTGGCCTATCTTGTAAACTGGACGGACCTATATGTCAATATTTTCTTTATATTCGAATAATTAAGGATAAATGCGAAATAATTAAACCAATGGATAACCGGCCGTTTTCCAGGCATCCACGCCACCTTCGAGAACTGTCGCAGCGGTATAACCATCTTTAATCAATTTTTCCGCCTGACCGGCGGCACTCGCTTCTTTCGGTCAGGCGCAGTAGAAAATGATTTCCTGGCTCTTATCCAGTGCCGACAATTTAGCCAGCAGCTCAGAAAATGACAGCGCCCCTTCCAGGTGATTCTTCTTAAATTTCTCGGGATCATCGTAGGCACAAACAAGCAGTGCCCGTCCGGAAATGACTTTTTGCCTGGCTTCACTGGGTGTGATTCGAATCGGTTCGCTCATCTTATTGCTCCTTTGAAATAAAGATGTCTGAATCGACATAATTTTATTTAGATAAAAATAAATCCTATTTTTATTTTGAAACGCTCAATATCAGGTAAAATAGTCAGGATTCTCTGAGAAGCAACTCTAAGGTTCAATTTAAAATTAGGGATCTTTTAGGGTCGAGGCGAGCGCTTTGCAATCTACCATTGCCGGTATTGATAATGCCCGCGATGAAGATTGTACAGCACTTCGACAGAAAACAACAATGCCAGTGCTGAATAAAAAATCCACATGAGGATAAGAATAACCGAGCTCAAAGACCCGTATAATACACTGACTTCAGTGATATGACTGATGTACAGACTGAAGAGTTGACGGGCAATCAGCCACAACAGGCAGAAAACAATTGCAGAAAACAGACGGTGTCGAAACCGTATTTTAATATTCAAAAAAAGCTTAATGGTAACCAGATAAAATGCGATCAGAACCAAAACGGATAACAGGTTGAGCCGATGGGA
>JASFIG010000346.1:0-5307 GCA_050122795.1 Desulfobacterales bacterium | reverse complement strand
TCGTAGACATTACAGATACAGCACAGAAAAGTGGCTGTCTCGCTGTCGCTGATGTTTTTCATTCCATGAGGCTCCAGGCTGGGTACATGGATCACATCTCCGGCAGCGCACACCGATTTTTTAACAATTTCATCCGTTTCAGGATCGTACTGGTAGCATTCGAAGCGCCCGCTTAAAATATACATGGTCTGATGATAAAAATGATTGTGGATGGGGATCTCACCGCCGGGCTGGGCGGTAAAAAACCGCAGACCATACTCCGGATAACCGCTGCCATCATCACCGTGCTTTGACAGCCAGCGAATGCTAATGCCTTTGACATCGAGTTGCTGGCCCCGATAGGGAAATTTTTGTATCTGAACGTCTTCGCAGTCTTGCCAGTTCAACACTTCCATGATGACCTCCTGAACAGCGTTTGACGGTTTCAGTCAAACATAAGCCCTTGGTAGCCGTCTCAACTGACCCAAAAGCCCGTCAAGTTATCTGTTATTCATTATTGGTTATTAGTGAAAAAGTTGAAACCCGCTGCGAACAGCATGGTCGGTTTAAGCAATAATTATTTATTTTAGATCTTTGCGACTAAGATGAGGATAAGCATTTGTGCACCGGTCAGCAATCTTTAAATGCATTATACAGTTAACGTGTTGAGCGGTTGCATTTGACAGAGAATATGGCGAGCAGAAAAAATTGCGACATGCAGTGATTTTCGATATACTATATATTGTGTGTCGCATGTCAATTATTCATTTGTAACATGAATCAAACGGGTGAGGGGCATCATCGAATGACATCTGTGCGCAATTTGATGCTGGTCGCATGGTTGGTTTCCAGCGTTTTGATAATCGGTTGCAGTGATAAAAAGGCCGTTGATTTCGGAACGTTTGAGGCCGGCAACTACACCAATACCTTTTTTGATCTGATGCTCAGTATTCCGGATTCCTGGCATGTTCTGGATCTGGAATCCCGCATGGAAATAATGAAACGGGGCGGTGAAATTGTCGCCGGAGAAAATAAAAGCTTAAAGGCCGCCATAAAAGCTGCAGATCTACAGAGCATCAATTTGTTAACCGCTTATGAACATCCACCGGGGGCGGCTGTTAGCGCCAATCCGGGTATTATGCTGATTGCCGAAAAGGTAACGCATGCACCCGGCATCAAAAGAGGCAGCGACTACCATTACCATGCGAAAAAATTGATGAAATTCAGCCGTATGAAAGTCTCTTATCCCAAAGAGATCTATGAGCAGACCATTGATGGGGTCACATTTGATATCATGGAAACCGAGATTATCATGGGACCGGGTGTTGTCATCCGGCAACGGCAGTATGCTACCATCATGAAGGGATATGCCTTAATGATGGCGCTGACCTATCAGGACGAACCCGGCCTCGATCAACTGGAAAAAATAGTCGAAACCCTGACATTTGAATAGCACAGATTGTTGTTTTTTTCATTTTTGTCGGAATCGTTAGCGTTTATATCCTATATGTCATTCATGAAAGTTCATAAAGGTTCAAGCTGACGAGCGATTTACCCATTACCGTAGGATTTCTCCCGTGATGATCCATCCGCCAGTCATCCAGATCATGCCAATTGGAGCTTTGATTCGGACGAAAAAGCCGAATCCCTGAAACCCTGAAACGCATTTGCCTGAGTATGTCGACAAAAGTGTCAGCCTGACACGTCAAAATAATTGACAGCGGGTGAAATATGTTGAATAAATCAGGTTTTCTATCAAGAGGCGTACAAATGAACGCTAGCGCTAAAATAAAGAAATATTTGACAATAGCCGTCTGCCTGATGGCCGTCATGCTCTTGATGGCCGCCTGTGCAAAAAAACGTCCGGTCCTTTATCCAAATCCAACCTATAAGGCAGCCGGCGCGTCTGCGGCCAGGGCCGACATTGACGAATGTATCCAGCTGGCCGCCGACCATGGCCATGCCACCGACGCCGGCAAAAAAATGGCCGCCTCGACAGGCAAGGGGGCCGTTACCGGAGCGGTGGTCGGCGGTGCCGTCGGGGCGGTTACCGGTCGTCCCGGTCGCGGCGCGGCAGCCGGTGCCGCCGGCGGCGGCGCCGGGGGTCTGATGCGAGGAGCCTGGAAATCAGGAGATCCCGATGAAATCGAGCGCCGCTTTGTTGAGCAGTGTTTAAGGGATAAGGGATATCAGGTCATCGGCTGGAAATAGAAATAGCTTTAAGACCACCTCTTATGGCTGATGGCTGTGTTACAATCCGGTTTAAAATACTCATTTATCGCGGCAAGATGCCGCTCCCACAAATTGTTATGGATCCGAACATGATAAACGATCCCGTTTACGAATAGTTGTGGGAGTGGCTTCCAGCCACGATTTGTAGGCTTTACTTTTAGATCGGTTTGCACGTGTTGAGCACATTCAGATGTAAAATCAAGATGCGCAATCCCGCGATATGCGGGATCCGCGACCATAAAAGGCGGTTTTGACGCCATTTTTACTTCAACATAATGAGGTGCAGATGAATAAAACCGAATTGGTCAAGAGAGTAGCTGAAAAGCTAGATGATCTTCCTAAAAAGCTGGCCGCCAAAGCCGTTGATGCCGTATTTCAATCGATTCAAGAGGGGTTGGAAGAAGACGGTATCGTCAGAATCGGTCAATGGGGGACCTATACCGTAGACGATATTCAGTAAGGCCACCCTTAAAACCGCCGACGGCGCTCGGGCTGAACACCATGGCCGTTAGCGGCGGGACAAATCTGAGACGATCTCACCCAGCTTCATAATTCCCTTTTCGATAGCTTCTGTAAACGGCGAGCCGCAGCCAATCTGGATAAAATTATGAAACTGCCGCGAGTTTGAACAGACCTCTCCTGGAATGATGGCAATATGATTTTCCAGGGCCCTGCGGTATACCTGCAAGCCGTCGACCTGTGGAAGAAGTTCAACCCACAACAGGGTTCCGCCATCCGGTATGGCCAGCCGCGTTCCGGGTGGAAAATGTTTTTGGATGGCAAAAGCTGTTCTGACGACTTGCTTTTTCAGGGAATGTCTCAGCCGTCGGACGTGACGCTCGAAAGCCCCCTCGGCCAGATATTGTGATATCAGATATTGATCCAGGGTTGACGTCGAAACCGTTGTTGCGGCTTTTAAATTCTGAATCTTTTCCATATATCGCTTTCCGGGAATCGCCCAACCGATCCGCAAGCCGGGTGCCAGCATTTTTGAAAATGAAGAGCATGTCATCACCCGGTCTTGCGTATCATATGATTTTAAAGGCATCGGCCGTTTGCGCCCAAAATGCAATTCGGAGCTGATATCATCTTCAATCACCGCAACGCCGTATTGATTGATTAATTGAATCAGTCTGACCTTGTGATCTTCGGGCATCAGAGCGCCCAGGGGATTGTGAAAATTCGGTATCAACAGACAGGCCTTGATAGTGTTGCGGCAAAAAATTTCTTCCAGTTCGTCTAAATCCACACCATATCTGGGATCAGCCGGCACTTCCATCACCATGAGTCCCAGTTCTTGAAGCAATTGCAGAAAACCAAAATTCGTCGGGGTTTCAACCGCGATGGTATCCCCCGCCCGTGCAACGGCCAGCAACGACAGGGCCACAGCCTCCATACATCCGTTGGTAATAATGATATCTTCAGGTGCGATTCCTTCCAAAACCCCCACTGTTCGCAAAGCAATCTGCCGGCGAAGTTCAGCATACCCCTCCGAAGGAGAATATGAAATCATGGATTTCAAATCCAGATGGGAGAGGGTTTTCAGAATTCTGGAAAAGTGCTTGAAAGGCATCAGGTTCGCATCGACAACCGTTGAGCCCAGAGGCAAAAAATAAGGATGGCTGATGGCTGATATGACCGAATTTATCATGGATGACAATCTGACTTTCTTGGGCGGAAAAGATGCTTTCTTAAATCGCGGGATTTTTAAGTTTTGCAGGGCAACGGGATTGACGTAATAGCCAGATTTGGGCCGGGCCTCAACCAGACCCATAGATTCCAGTTCCAGGTAGGCATGATAGATCGTGGAGATGCTCAGGCTGGATTGCTTGTGCAGTTTGCGGATCGAGGGTAGCCGCTCACCGGGGTGGTAGGTCCCGCTTAAAATTTTTTGCTCGATCTCTTCGGCCAGATGTCGATAGCGAAAAATTCTTTTGGAAGGATCCATTTTTTACTTCGCACATACCGGTTATTATCAGGCCACCGGTGGCATCCAGCTGGGGTGAAAAGGTGTCCATACAGATAAGATGACCAACAAACTGTTATGCATATTTTTTTAATTATCTGTATCTGTTTTTACCTTAGCACACTTGCTACTGTGACTGCAACTCATATCAAACGCCTGAATTTTGTTTCACGGGGGGGTAAATCCAATGAAAACACATGAAAAAAAATCAGATGACAGGGTGGGCAGCTTCACGGTCAAAAGCGGGCTGGCACAAATGCTCAAAGGCGGCGTCATTATGGATGTGGTATCCGTCGAGCACGCTGTCATAGCCGAGGAAGCCGGTGCAGTGGCAGTGATGGCCCTGGAGCGCGTGCCGGCCGACATCCGCGAACACGGCGGTGTCGCACGCATGTCCGATCCGGCATTGATCAAGCAGATCATGGAATCGGTCAGTATTCCGGTCATGGCAAAATGCCGCATCGGCCACTTTGTTGAGGCTCAGATTTTGGAAGCCGTCGGTGTGGATTATATTGATGAAAGCGAGGTGCTGACCCCGGCCGATGAGCGCCACCATATTGACAAGCATGCCTTTACGATCCCGTTTGTCTGCGGGTGCCGGGACTTAGGCGAGGCGCTGCGACGCATCGGTGAAGGGGCCGCCATGATCCGAACAAAAGGCGAGGCCGGAACCGGCGATATTGTCGAAGCGGTGCGCCATGCTCGCACGGTATTGGGCGCCATCCGTGATTTAACAGTTAAACCGGATGATGAATTAATGGCCTATGCCAAAGATATCGGTGCCCCCTATGAAGTGGTCAAACAAACTAAAGAAATGGGGCGGTTGCCGGTGGTCAATTTTGCGGCCGGCGGCATTGCCACGCCGGCGGATGCCGCCTTGATGATGCAAATTGGCGTGGACGGCGTATTTGTGGGCTCCGGAATTTTTAAATCTGCAGATCCGGCCCGTCGAGCCAAGGCGATTGTCGAAGCCACCACCCACTACAAGGATCCGAAAATCCTGGCTGTGATCAGTCAAAATCTGGGTGAACCCATGCTCGGTATCAGCGTGAGCACATTGGCTCAAGGAGAGACCCTGGCCGACCGCGGGTGGTAGTGATCGTCTGATATGCAATCACCACAAAGGCACA
>JASFIG010000345.1:0-5335 GCA_050122795.1 Desulfobacterales bacterium | reverse complement strand
ATCGATAGTCGGATAAAGATAGAGCATGTCTCGTTGGATGTCTTTAGCAATCTCATTTTCAGAAGATGCGGAAATATAAAAGATATTTTGATACGGGTACGGTTCGTCAGGGATTAAATTGTCTTCAAAGCGTCCAATCAAGCGTTCCTCGTTAAAGACGCTTCTCGAGGCTAAATGAATATAGCGACTACGATTTACAGTTTTGTCGGCACCGATTCCTCGAACGGTGTTGCCCGAAAAACAGGTGTCAAAAACCATGAGGACCTGACGGTCCCGGTCGAGCCGTGCCAACATGGGACGGAGATCGCGCTTGCCAACGATCAGTTGTGACATCAATTTTTCAATGGTTTGGTTGGGATCTCCACTAAAATCAGCGGGGACTAACGCGCCGGATCCATGCGGCAAAGGCAGTGACATCAGATCATCGCGCCGACTGGTGCCATGACCGCTAAAGTAAATGAAGATACGATCCCCTGGTTGGGTGATGTGCGCCAGCTGTTCAATTTCATTAAGAATTCTGGATTTAACGGCTTCCTGATTGATCAGGGTGAGAATGTTTTCGCGCTTGAAATCATACTTCGACGCGAGCACACGCCGAAGCGCTGCCACATCATGGGGCGGCCCCTCCAGGGTTCTGGTTTTATACTGACCGATACCGATCAAAAGTGCGTGGTTTGCCGCGTATGCACCTGAGGAAACCAACACACCCATCAAAAACGTCAGTGCGGCTATCGCAGCTTTTTTAAGTATGGCATTCGTCATCACAACTCCATTGCGGAATGGGCCTCATTCGGACGTTCAGCACTGCAAGCGTTAAACTTTTGGAATGTGCTTCTTAAAAAATCTTATCTTCCAGCAATTGGCTTAACGATAATGGCGCTTGCACTCGATCAGGGTATCAGGGTGACCTTAACCCTGCGATTCAACCGATGATCGGTTTCATCGTCCCCATCATAAAGTAATTGCGTTTCTCCATGTCCCGTCGCTTTCAGTTGGCCCACCAGGCCTGGAAACAGCTGTTCCAATCTTACCTTTACCGTGTTGGCGCGCTTTTCTGAAAGGATCTGATTATACCTTCTGGAACCGCGTTTATCGGTATGGCCCACAAGCAGAATTGAGGATTGACGCATTTTTGCTCGAGATAACGCCCGACCCAGCTCAACAACCTGACGCTTTCCGGTGGCATTCAAATCCGCTCGGTCAAATTCAAAATGCACCGGCAGGTTCACGGTGGGGCGAACCGTAAACTTGCTGTTTTTGCTGACGTACAGGCCTGCTTCTAAAAATGATGCAATGTCTTCCGCAGCCATTACAGACTGAAAAGATTGAATGCGTGCATTTCTGAGTGCAGTATCAAGCCAGGCCGGTACGGGCGAAGGATGAAATTGTTTTGCCAGTTCCAATTCTCGCAGGGCCTGGGGCAGATGACCGGTACGTGACAGGATCTCACCTTTGCGTCCCAGAGCCAGTGCTTCGGCCCGTATAGATCCGGCTACTGCTCTGGCCTGAGTGAAAGCATCGACGGCTTGATCCGGTTGATCTTGCGCGCGAAATAGCAGACCCAGCATGTACCAGGCATTGAAGTTTGGGCATACAGCTGTCGAGCGTTGTAACCATTCAATACGCTGCTGTTGACTGGCAGCCGACCTGGCCCGATAATAATAGTCAGCGCCGAGGCGGCAATCCACTGCCGGCGCATGCCCGCACCAAATGGCGATAATAAGGAGAACTACAAAAAAGATAAAGTGTTTCACCGATATCCTCCCTGGCAAACCACAGCTGGTGGGATGCTGTCTATGTAAGATGCAACGATGTGTCGAGTTTATCTTCAGCGGCATTGTCCCTCATCTCGTATGACGGCAGTTATATTGCCGGCTGCCAGCCATTCCTGCTTCTGACGTAAGGCCAATGATCGCGTCGAATTCGGCGACAGCGTTGCCAGCACATTCTGTGAAGTCTTGAAGCCGTGTTCATAAGCGTTAATGGGCGATTTGGTTAAAAATGCCGTGATTTGGTTAGGTCCGCTGGCGCCATCGGTTATCATCTCAAAATTCATATGATCCGCAGGGATGCTCATCTTGCCCCGGGATACGGCACTGCTGATATGAAATTGATTTGGAAATAATACAGTCGCCCGATCTTTGGTATCGACGCTGATGATGTTTAGATATCCGGGTTCGGGAATCCAAACGGATATTTTGAGCACGTCTCCGATTTCGAAACAGGTTTTATTTAATTTTATCCATACGGATGCATTGCTTTTATACACCAGGTTCTGCATTTCTGTGTTGACATAACCGCTGCCGTTCGCGAGGGGAACCAATCCCAGAGGACGCTTCTGAAGGTTTTTACTACCGGTGATCTGCGGATGAAAAGCGATGGCATCGGATTGAATCTCTTCTCGAATAAATTGTGTCGTCCGGCGCTGCAATTCTTCTGGTGTAATATTGGTACCGGCCATTGCGGCAGACCGGATCACCTGCCGCAAACCGAGGGTGAAAATACTGCCCTGGGAGGTGGAAATTGTCTTCTCATCATCGCGGCAGGCCGCCATGGCAACATAACGCCCGCTGATTTCTCCTGACGTCTCCGGATCCAATACATCGAAACTGCCCCGACCCCCGGCTGTCTGAACATAAGGTGAATATGAAAAGAATTTTACCTGGGCATCGTTTACAGATATGGAACGGGGATTGAGCCGAAGGCTTCTCGTGGCGCTACCGCTATGGCAGGCATCCAAAATCACTAAAATGTTGCGGCTTTGTATCCTGGCCAACATCGTGTTGAGGTCGTCGTCAACTAACACACCCGTCAGTGTCTGAGGCCTGCTTTGCGCTTTGATGGCCACATCATACAGCAGCAATACCTCGTCGAACTGATCCTTCTCATCATTGTTCTCATCGGGGATCTGGGAGCCATGCCCGCTGAAATAGAAAAGCACGCGATCCTCCGGCCCGACGCCTTTGATCAGCCAATTCTCAAAAGTTGAATAGACTTTATCGGTCGATGCATTTTCGTGCTCCAATACTTTGATGGCCTGGCTGTTAAATCCCAATAGCTGGGCCAATTCCCGCATCATGTCGATATCCAGGCTGACGCCATTGAGTTTTTCATCAAATTGGGCATAGCGACCGACACCGATCAACAGTGCCCGGTCCTCCCCCCGCGCACCGGAAGCCATGGCCAGGAGCATCAGCAACAGCCACAGTAAATACGAAATTAAGCTTTGGATCTGTTTTTTATTGTCAGCCATTACGACCCCGCCAATTCATTTGCCTGAACAGCGCAAGAAACAGACTGTGAACGTTTGTGGAGTTCAGTACGCAATCGCTTTTCAGAGGATACGGTCTTCTTATTTTAAGGGTCTTTGATAAAATTCGACGGCCATAAATCGAAAAAGGTTTACAAATCATTTAACGCTTATCCCCAGACGCCTCAATTTTTTTTTGCCCTGTTGAAGCGCTTGTTTGTCTGCGTAGTGCATTACCACTTGGTAGCGGCCCAGGCCCGCACGATACCATTCTATATTCAGATCCGGAGCTCGTTTTCGAAGGTGATCGTATAATCCGGCTGCCCGATAGGGCCGGGTAAAGGTTACGATGGGTATATGTTTTTGGGAAATGTAGGGTGATTGTCGGTTGGCTGTGGCGGATTGGTTGGCGACGGCACCCTGCATGATTTTTTCCAGATGATGGTAAATATAGCCGCTGTACCACTTCGCACCCGCCGGGATTTGACCGGAAACCGGAGCTCTGTCAATTCGATTCGGTCCATAGTTGTAAGCGGCCAGCGCCAGATGCAGATTATTGTCATAACGATCCAGCAGTTCTTTAAGATAGTGTGCCCCGGCGTTGATGTTGGTGCAGGGATCATACAGGGCCGTCAGGCGATAAATGCCAAGATATTTTGCGGTTACAGGCCATCGGATTTGCATCAACCCGTGACAGTTGCGATCTGATTTTGCATTCGGATTAAAGTTGGATTCCCCGCGCGCAACAGCGAGCAGAAGCGAAAGGGGCAGATCGTGCTTTTGGGCGGCTGATTTGAAACAGCCCTCATACGGGAATTGAGTTGTTGGGATTTTGCCGGCATCCGTTTCCAGGTAATGTTTCCAGAGCGCTTCAAGATCCTGCGTTTTGCTTTTAACGGCGCTGAAAACAGGTTGTCCAAAGCCGAGCAAGAAAAGGCAAATGATTAATTTCACAAACGTGCTCGCAGGGTTCATCATCGCAACATCCTCTTTCGTTCTTTGTCTACAAGGGTCGCCCGTGCCAGAAGCGGAATTCGCGCCACTGCACCTTTTCAGGGTACCGGGTGGCGAGGCGTTTTAAGTATTGTTGCCATAGATGTATACGTTCATGCGACGGCCCGCCACCTGCAAATGAAAGCGTTTCAGGAAAGCTTCTGCCGGGTTGACACAACCCCTGAAGTTCTTCGAGCTGGTATCCGAACCGGGTGGCCAGATCCGATGTGGTAATGGCAATCGCATAAACCCGTTCCATCCCCGGCGTGCCTTCGAGTTCCAGGACTCGGGCTCTGCTGTCAAAAAGCGGTGGAAACTGAAACCGTTTTCCGGGCTCAATAAACGCATCAATCGTTTGAAAATCGGGGCAACTGGACGGAAACATTCGTGTTAAATCCCCTGTGGGATCCTGACCAACCAGAAAAATATAGGCCGGAGACAAAAGGCGCATTTCAACTGCTAAACATCCCCCGGTGGGAAGATGCTCATGGCTGTTAATCCGGCGTGACCCGGCCTGCCAGGGAGTATCGGTTGCACAAACTTCTTGGCTGTCAGGAGTGATCAAATCGAATGATGAAATTAGAGCAAACGGTCGCTTATCCTGTTGTACAATTGGTGCGGATTCAGGAGATCTCTCGGTCCGGATGGCGGCTACAGTCGGCTTTTTATGGGATTCGACCAATACATAGGCCTCGGTTTCCGCACCGGGCAGATATTTTTTGCCGCTGCGGTCCCGGGCCGATACCCAAATTTGATACATATTTTCATGGATCGAATGAATGGCGCTAATCACGGTGACATTTGCCCGGCTCGGGTGGTCGGTCACCTCCACTTTTCTGAAACGCGCCAGATATTTGCCCACAAGCTTTAACGTGGTTTGAAAAAAGCTCGGTGTATTTACGGGCATGTCTTCCACATACACCACCAGATCATCTGCTTCCCCCTGCTGTAAAAGACAGCTAAGGTTGCGAGCCAAGTAGACCGCCAATAGATCCGGTTGCCGGTCTGGAAACGGAAGCGGACGCAAACCGCGCAGGTACTCATCCGCATGGGCACGCTTTAACGCCGCCTGTTGATTGGGCGTCGGTTTGC
>JASFIG010000344.1:0-5349 GCA_050122795.1 Desulfobacterales bacterium | reverse complement strand
ACCCAACTCACAAATATCGATACACGTTTTACAGGCCCGGCAGCGGTGCGGATCGACCGAGGCCGCTATGGGTTTGGGTTGTTCGGCCAGTTGATGCAGCCAACCGGCCACCTTGACGGCAGCAGCGGCTCCGCTCGATCGGCCATCCAGCGGATCACAGAAAAACACGCCGGGCAACTGCGTTTCAACGTCCGGTGGCGCCGGCATCAATTGCTCGCGTTTATCTGAGGTTGCAAACGCGTGGCACAATAGATCCGCCTCGACCGCGTCTTGCGGTGCCAGTACGACGGCTGTTGCTTGCTGGCCGTCGGATGGATTCGATACCGCATATTGCCCATCGACACGCCTGATCTGATGGGGCAACTGCTCTGCGACCCGGGTGACAATCTGCCGGTCATGGAGTAAATCCTGGCACACCCGTGCCGCTGTGCTATGACCCACAATCAGCACGGACCCATCAGCGTTCATCGATCGGGCCGGTCGGGGCGACGCCATCTTCAACTTTACGGCAGCGGCCGCAATTAACCTGTCTGCCTTGGCCGTTGCTGCCGGCGGATCGTCCGCATGTACCCAGGCACAATGCTCGCGGATATTTACAAATTCCCAGATCAGGTTGGACGAATTTCCAGCTGATAGGCGATCGGTTGGGCTGCGCAAGCCACCACTACCAGCCGCGAACAGCCCCAGCTGGTCTTTGCAGCGAACGCGCTGATACGTGCAACTGAAGCAAACCTGGTCCAGCGAGCAACAGCTGCAAGCAGCCAAAAGCACCCGGTTCAGAGCGTGGTCCAGCACCGCATCTTCAAAATATTCAGCCGCTTCCGGTATGCAGGCCTGGGGAATGACTGCAGCATGGATAACGCCGGGTAGACCCGCTGATCGCTGGCGCAAGGCTTCCGTATCGACGACCCGAGCGATGTGATCGCCACACTGGCAAATAAATACACCCATGCGCGCAGGGCTCTGCAGATGCGCTCCCTCCCGAACGGGTGACTGCTTAAAATGCCGCTGGGCGCGCGTGCGCTGCATGGCGTGGGCGGCCACAACAGAGGCCGCAACCGTCTCTTGGGGTGATACCCGATAAAGGCCCGGTGCATCTTGCAGTTCCAATTCCTCAGGTGTTGTCAGATCATCGGCCAGTATAACGGCACCCATATCGAACTCGACGAGTTTTTCTTGCTCAGCATGGTTGACCGCTTCTGCTTTGCAAGCCTCGACACAGGCCATACATTCACTGCAAGGACCACATGCCAGGCAGCGCTGAGCTTCGGCAATGGCCTGTTCTTCCGAATAACCCAACTCCACTTCGGAAAAACTGCTAAGACGTTCCTTTTGGGGTAAAACCGGCACGGATATCCGCGGTTTGGGGATCAGCTCCGCTTCGGTCATAGGCCGCTCGGAAATGGGCATTTGTGTCCTATTTCGGTATTGAGCGTTTAACAAATGGCCACTGATGGCATTGTTGGCGTTGATGTCATCCGGCCGCCGGCGGATGTGAACTTCTTTTGAATCGCATTGCTCAAGAAACCGATCGATGCTTTCTGCTGCCTGTTTACCGCTGGCAATGGCCTCGATGACGGTTTTGGGTCCATAAAGTGCATCCCCGCCGGCAAATACCCACGGTATGCTCGTTTGCAGCGTTTGCGGGTCAGCCTGAATGCCGCCCCGGGGTGACTGCATAAGGTCCTCTGTTTCTAAAAAGTTCTTTTCAGCGCGTTGACCGATGGCAATCATGACGGCTTGCGCTTCCAGGGTGTTGCGTTCATTTTCATCATACTGGGGATTAAAACGACACTGATCATCAAAAACGCCGGTGCAGCGTTTGAATTCAATTCCTGTAAATTGGTTGTTTTTACCCAAGAAGCGATGCGGCCCAAAGCAATTGACAATTTTTACGCCGGCTTCCAGGGCTTCTTTAATCTCGTCGTCGCGCGCCGGCATTTCTTGGCGAGTTTCGAGACAAACGATGGTAACCGCCTTGGATCCCAGGCGTCTGGCCGTCAGCGCCACATCGATGGCCACATTACCCCCCCCAACAACGATCAGCTTTTCAGCTGTCGACACCTTTTTGCCCAGCGCAACATCACGCAGAAAAGACACCCCATCAAAGACGCCGGATAGGTTTTCGCCAGCAACCCCGAGTCTGCGGTTGGCGTGCAAACCGGTGGCCAGAAAAAGTGCTGCATATCCCTTCGATCTGAGCGCCTCGATATCAAAGTCTTTGCCAAACGTCATCCCGGTCTTGATCTTGACGCCCATTTCCTCAATCGCACTGATTTCCGCTTTTAGAATATCCCTTGGCAAACGATAGGATGGAATGCCCACTGCCATCATACCACCCGCAACAGGGAGCTTTTCAAAAACCGTTACGTTATAATGTTTGAGCGCCAGATCATGCGCTGCTGCCAGCCCGGCCGGCCCTGCGCCAACTATTGCGATTCGCTTGGCATCGACAGCCGGCGACGGTATCGCAGCTTTTTTACGATTTGACGGTTGGGCCTTTTTGAGTTCCCAATCGGCAACAAACCGTTTAAGCTGCCGAATGGCCACCGGCTCGTCTACTTCGCTTCGACGGCAATTGATCTCACAGGGATGGGTGCATATCCGGCCGCAGATGCCCGCAAAAGGGATGGCTTCCCTCACCAAATCCAGTGCTTCCTGAAAACGTCCTTGAGCGATTAGCGCCACATAGCCCTGGACATGAATACCTGCCGGACAGGCATGCGAGCAAGGCGCAAGGCCCATTTTATCGATTACGGCGGACTGGGGCTGATGGCCATCTCGCAGATAGATGGCTTTGTGGTCATCTCCAGGCACCTGCACCGGACAGGCCTCAAGGCAGTCCCCACAGCTGGTGCAGCGGTTTAAATCGACATATCGCGGCTGCACCTCGAGTCGGACCTTGAAAACATCTCTAATTTTTTCAGCACTTTTTAACGCTGTGCGGGTCAACACATGAATGCGGGGATGTTTGGCGGCCGCCAGGGCGTGGGCACTTAAGATATGGGTGGGGGACTTGGAGACCGGATTGTCTCCAATGAAAGGTGAAATTTCTGTCAAAAGGACTTCAATACCGGTTTGGGCCAGATCCAGGGCTGCTTGGAGACCTGCAGGGCTTCCACCGATAATAAGGACGCCTGGGTTCACAGAAGCTTTCCTCCTTGGTCATGGCTTCCGGACCTATATCGCGTTGCTGCCTTTGTGGCGCAAACCTTTTTTGTAACCGGCCTCAAAAGCGTTCAAATTGACCTCTACGGTCTTGGGGGGCACGGCATCCGTCACAGATCGCTGCATGGCCGATTTGCTGACCGCTCCGGTGATCGCAGTCCAGAGACCCAGCATCACGGTATTGGCCGCCCGTGAATTACCCAGTTCTTCTGCAATTTGGGTCGCGGGTATCCCATAGGTTTTCAGATCTTGGCGGTGATCCGAAGATAATGTTACCAGCCCGTCGTCAATGAGCAGGGTTGCGCCGGTAGCCAATTTGGGAACATACTTGGTAAAAGCCTCCTGGGACATCATAATCGC
This sequence comes from Desulfobacterales bacterium, assembly GCA_050122795.1. GTDB lineage: Bacteria > Desulfobacterota > Desulfobacteria > Desulfobacterales > JAHEIW01 > JAHEIW01. The sequence goes on along the minus strand of JASFIG010000344.1, from coordinate 1,821 downwards.
GTTTGTGGGTTCAATCAGATGCGGATGATGAATCGGATCGCTGGCGATGACCACTTGCGAGCCGGCCGCACCACCCCTTGCCTCCGGGCCATAGCTTTGCGTAAAGCAGGCCTCCAACTTGTCGTAAATCGTCGCCGCCTGACCGATAATTCGACCGGCACTGACGATACCCTGTCCCCCAAATCCACCCAGCTGAACTTCGGTTCGGCTAACGATGTCGGTCCGTTTCGGTATTTGAGACCGTTTGTTCAGCGCCTTTTTGGTTGCTTGCCAGCGTGCCTTGGCCATCTGCGCTTGTTCGTCAATGGCGGTCTGAAAATCCGGTTTGCGTTCGTTACTAAAAACACCTTCAACGATTTCAACGATAGCGCCCTTTTGATCGACTTGAATGGCGGCATCTTTGGGGTGCGTCCCGTGGGCGACCTTGCCAATTTTTTGGTAATGTTTCATGAGCTCCAAACCCCGCCGTCTGAGTTTTTCGGGGTCCAATCCGCGACCTTCCGGATTCCAGCGCGCATAAGACGTGGAACACGGGGCAATCACTTCAACAAAGCTATATCCGGGATACATCATCGCCTCGCGCAAGGTCCATTCCAGCCGCCGGGCATGGATGACAGTCCAACGCGCTAAAAAAGAAGCCCCACTGGCTGCTGCCAGATAGGGCAGATTAAATGGATACTCGAAATTACCATACTGGGTGGTAACGGCCCTGGCACCGTGCGGCGTTGTCGGTCCTACCTGGCCACCGGTCATGCCGTAGTTAAAATTGTTGACGCAAATCACGGTGATGTCCAGGTTTCGTCGCGCCGCATGGATGAAATGATTGCCGCCGATACCGGCGATATCGCCATCTCCAGAGATAACGACAACTTTCAATTCGGGATTGGCAAGTTTAAGACCGGTGGCAAACGGAATGGCCCGTCCATGGGTGGTGTGAAAGGAATCCAGGCGAACGTAGCCGGCAATCCGACCGGTGCAGCCGATTCCTGATACCACCGACACTTTGTCCAGATCCCAGCCCTGATTCGCTTCGAGCCATTGGAGGGCGCCGATAAAAGTCGTCAGCGCTGTACCAAGCCCGCAGCCCTGACACCAAATGTGCGGCAACCGTTCACCCCTTAAAAGCACATCCATGGGATGCAACCCGGTAATCCAGTCGCCATCACCAGCAGATTCGGTTCCGGAAAGTTCGGATCGGTCCGCATCGTTTATGTCAAAATCAGCCATGGGGTCATTTCTTTTTCGATAGGCTTAGCGCTTATCGGCTTCGGCTATATCCGGCTTCCCGGCCGCCGCACGCAGAGCGCTCAGAACCTGCTGCGGTTCTAAAATGTCTCCTCCCAATCGATTCACGCCGATGACGTGTGCCTGGCCGGCCGCACATCTTTCGACTTCACGCAAAATTTGGCCTTCGTTAATTTCGGGCACGACAAACGCCCGGATTTTTTTTGCCAGTGCCCGAATCTGCTCCTCCGCAAAGGGCCAAACGGTGATAAGCCTCAGGCAGCCCACACGAATACCTTCCCTGCGTGCCTGCTCGATAGGCCACAAGGATGTTCGCGCCGATATACCGTAAGATACAACGACGATCTCGGCGTCTTCCAGATGGCGTTCTTCTACCTGGATGATGTCATCACGATGTAAGCGAATTTTGTTAACCAGCCGCTTGATGTTCCACTCACTGGCCTCGGCATTCATCGCCGGATACCCGCGCTCGTCATGCGTCAAACCGGTAATATGGAAACGAAAGCCCTCGCCGGCAATCGCCATGGGTGCAACAGGGCCATCGCCGCCGGACTCCGAATCACGATAGATTCGAAA
>JASFIG010000343.1:0-5367 GCA_050122795.1 Desulfobacterales bacterium | reverse complement strand
ATTATGCCCCCTCGCGGCAAATACGTGTCCCCGCCTTTCCCTGCATGGCTTTTCTTAATAGATGCGGGCTTGTAATGATCGCGGTATCACCGCCGTGCTCGATGAAATCCAGCGCGGCTTTAATTTTGGGCAGCATACTGCCGGCGGCAAAGTGTCCGTCGGCCATAAACCGTCTGGCCTCCTCAGGACTCATGGCTTCAATGGCCTTTTGGTCGGCTGCTCCGAAATTCAAAAAAACATTGTCAACGGCTGTGGATATCAACAAGATGTCTGCTTTTAGCCGGGTGGCGAGCAAACTGGAGGCAAAGTCTTTGTCGATCACAGCATCGCGACTTTCGAGCGAACCATCGCTCAGGCGAATCACAGGGATGCCCCCACCGCCGATGGCGATGACGCAGAATCCCTGATTGATCAGGGTCTCAATCGCTTCCAGCTCGACAATTCGCACCGGCATCGGAGACGGCACCGCCCGCCGGTAACCCCGTCCGGCATCATGCACGACCGTCCAGTCCGGGTGATCTTTTCGCAGATCCAGGATCTGCCGTTCATCATAGATCGAACCGATGGGTTTGTCTGGATCGGCGAAAGCGGGATCATCCGGATTGACTTCGACCCGGGTTACGACCGCCACGGCTTGCAGGGGCAATTGGCGCCGGTTGAACTCATTTTCCAGAGCCTGCTGGATCTGGTAACCCAGCGCACCCTGGGTGTCGGCCACGCAGCTGGCCAGGGGCACAAAATGCAGCTTTTCATGCGTGTAGGCTATTTCGGATCGCCGTAAGATAAAACCCACCTGAGGGCCGTTTCCATGACTGATGACCGTGCGGTAACCGTCTTCAATAAGATCGACAATCGGCCCGACGGTTTCACAGATGGCGGCGTATTGATCCTCGACGCGCTGATGGCGAGGGTTTTTTATCAAAGAGTTTCCGCCAATGGCGATAACGAGCAATTTGGGCATGATTCCCACCTTGCTGAAATAACTTCGACTCAATAAGATGCAGCTTTATTTACCAGCCTTTCATCATCGCGGAATGAATTATCAGCAGCGCAATCGTGCACTGCTTGAATGCATTGGGGGGCGTTGGGAAAGGACATCTCATAACCGCAAAGCTGTAAAGAGCAATATATTGATCCGATATCCAACCCATTATGGTATGGTCGAAACCTGTTTTTTCCTTGCGGCCCCTTTTGCATGAGTTTGCACGATGAAGTCTCTGATGATTTATTCCGCGGTCCCTCCATTCATAAAAAGTTTACGTCGCATTTTTTACATAGTGAGGCCAGGTTAAGTTCGGTTGCGAGTAACTTGTTCGATGTAGATTGCCGGTATAACAGCGTACATGGCTGCAGCCTGCACCAGCTCGTTTTTCCAGGTTTTTTCGTTGGGTGCGTGGGCCTGATCTTCATGGCCCGGGCCAAACCCGATACAGGGAATTTCGGACATCCCGGTGATGGCCACCCCGTTGGTGGAAAAGGTCCACTTGTCCACAACCGGATCTTTGCCGAAAAGGTTTTGATAGCCGGCCACCAGCGCCTGGCAGGCCGGATGTTTTTCTTCAAGGGTCCAGGCCGGAAAATAAGAATCCGTAGCATACACCAGGCCGGTATAGGATGGCCGCTCATAGGTATACATTTCCACCCGGGCGCCGCTATCTTTAACTGCGGTCAAATTCCGAATTTCCTGCAAAGCGCTTTCACCGGTTTCACCGGCCGTCAGCCGCCGATCGATCGAGATCCAGCAACCGTCGGCAACTGCACAGCGCGAGGGCGAGCTGAAAAAAATTTCTGAAACCGTCAAAGTTCCCTTGCCTAAAAAATCGTCTTCTTTCAAGCGGCCGTTTAAATCCTGGAGCTCATTGAGGATCGGCGCCATTTTGAAAATCGCATTGTCGCCTCTTTCAGGGGCCGAGCCATGACAGCTGATCCCGCTGGTGGACACTTTGATTTCCATCCGGCCGCGCTGACCTCTATAAATCCGGCAGGAAGTGGGTTCGGTGGAAACAACAAATTCGGGCCGGATGTTACTTTCATTGATGATATATTGCCAGCAGAGACCGTCGCAGTCTTCCTCCTGGACGGTTCCGGTGACCAGCAGCGTATAATCGTCTTTTAAGTTCAGATCTTTGATCATTTTGCCGGCATACACCATGGCAGCCATGCCGCCTTCCTGGTCGCTGGCACCGCGCCCCACGATGATCTCATCATCTTCATACCCCTGATACGGATCATGATCCCACTGGTCCGGATCCCCGACACCCACGGTGTCCACATGGGCGTCCATGGCAATCAGGTGCTGCCCATTTCCGATATACCCCAGGACATTGCCCATGGGATCGATGTCCACCCGGTCGAAACCAACCGCTTCCATTTCCTGTTTGATGCGTTGAATCACCTTTTCTTCCTGGCGGCTTTCGCTGGGAATGGCGATCATATCCCGCAAGAATCTGGATATTGCCGGTTTATAGCTCTCGGCTTTTTCGTAAACCTTCTCAAAATCAATCTTCATATCCAATTCCTTCATATAGGAGGTGTCAGGTTTCAGGTGTCAGTGCGCAGATGTCAGAGAATAGAAAACAGAGCGCAGATAAAGCGCTGCCATTTCCAATCTTTCAATCTGCCTTCTGTCGTCTGACCTCTGTCCTCTGAAGACTGACACCTGAACACTGACACCTGGCACCTAAGGCTTTGTACCCTACAAAGCCTTAAGCAGGCCGGTTCTGGAATTGAACTCCTCGATCAGGGCATCGATTTGATCCGCACAGGCGGGGATGCTGTCCCAGTAATCATCGTTATACCATTGGCGTTGAATTTCTTCGTAGGTTTTGCCCTGTTGCTCAACCCAGGTATAGTATTTGAGATTGTGGATGCGCTTGCGCCCGTAGTAGGTCAGCTCTTCCATATTGTCGATGGTCAGTCCTTCGATATGGCGGGCATATACGGCCGCCGCATCACTATCGGTAAATTCGCCGCGCTCTTGGTTGAGTTCGACCAGCCGGCTGGCATACATCTCCATGGAGTCGGTCAGCACCGTCATGACAATATCATTTGCTCCCAATTCAAAATAGTGCGCGAACTTGATGGCCGTCACCAGGTTTCCGATGCAGGATATGCCCAGCAGGTCCAGTATATCCAGCAGCTGCGCTGAAACGCCTTTGGTTGCCAGATATTTTTTGCCGGCCGGTTCGTTAAACAGGCGCATGATGCTGATGGGAACTTCATCATCAACTGCCACGACCATATCAAGGTTTTTAACATTGTGAATCCAGGGCACATGCTTGTCTCCGATGCCCTCAATGCGGTGCTCGCCGAACCCGTTACGCAACAGGGTCGGGCACTGCAGCGCTTCGCTGGCCACAATTTTGCTCGTCGGAAACTGCTTTTTGAGAAAATCTCCACAGGCAATCGTGCCGGCCGACCCGGTGGCTGACATAAAGCCGCAAAACGTATCTTTGGGGCCCATGATGCGCTCGAGGACTTCCAGCACCGCCGGACCCGTGATTTCGTGGTGCCAGAGATAATTGCCGAACTCATCAAACTGATTGAAAATAGTCAGAGCCTGTCCGGATTCCCGTAACTCCCAGCATTTATCAAAAATTTCTTTGACATTGCTTTCGCTGCCCGGGGTTTTGATAATTTCTCCGGATACCGATGTAAGCCAGTCAAAGCGCTCCTGACTCATCCCTTCCGGCAAGATGGCAATGGATTCGCATCCCAGCAGGGTGGAATCGTAAGCCCCGCCGCGGCAGTAATTACCGGTTGACGGCCAGACGGCCTTCTGGGTCGTGGGGTCAAACTGGCCGGTCACCAGCCGGGGAACCAGGCAACCAAAAGCGGCGCCCACCTTGTGTGCCCCGGTCGGGAACCATTTGCCGACAATGGCTACGATACGTGCCTTGACGCCGGTAAGCGCCCTGGGAAATTCAATAAAATTGACGTCACCGAATCCGCCGCCGCGGGCCACCGGCTCATTATGCCAGGTGATCCGAAAAAGATTTAATGGATCGATATCCCAGAGCCCTATTTTTTTTAACCGGGAGACGATGGCCTCCGGAATGTGACCGGGGTTTTGCTGCTGCTTGAGGGTGGGGATGATGATGTTTTTTTCTTTGGCTCTGTGGACGGCACTTTCAAGCCCTTCGGGAACAATAGTTAAATCAATCACAATTCGTTCTCCTCAAGAAAGAGGTGTCAGGTGTCAGGCCTAGTGTGGCCAATGTCAGGTCTTTGCTACTCAATAGTAAAAATGGTGGCGTGTTTGTCCTGCTGGTTCGGATTTTAGTCTAAACGTCCCTGACACCTGATAGGGACACCTGAAACCGACTAAATGCTAAAACCTGACACCCTGTTTATTGTTACCAGGTGGCGACCACCTGTTTGAGTGCATCGAGATCCGGCTCGACCCGAACCGGCCGGGTTCCGACCTGCTCAACCGCCTGCATGGCGCCGGCGACATCCTTTAAACCGTTGCCGGTATTCAAAACCACGATGGTTTCATTTCCGGATACCAGTTTTTGGTCCACCGCCTTTACCAGACCGGCGTATGCGGCCGCGCCGGCAGGCTCTGCAAATATGCCCGTGCTGCGCGCCAGTTCGGGTATGGCAGCGAGTATATCGGTATCCTCAACACAGATGAAGGCGCCATCTGTATCCGTTACGGCTGCCAGGGCCTTGATGCGGTCCCGTGGTAAACCTGCGCTGATGCTGTCTGCCACCGTATGCGCCTGAATCGGTTTTTTGGTCAATACATCTTCGCTGTTTTTCCAGGCTGCATACAGATAGCTGCTGCCCGCCGCCTGCACCCCCATCAGTCTGGGTATTTTATCGATCCAGCCCATGGCATGCAGGTCTTTCAGCCCTTTGTGCAACCCTCCGATAATGCAGCCATCCCCCACTGAGACAAAAATGCAGTCCGGCGCCTGCCAATGCATCTGTTCACAGATCTCATAGGCGGCGGTTTTTTTGCCTTCGGCCATATAGGGATTGAAACCGGAGCACCGATTATACCAGCCGTACGCCCGGGTGGCCTGCAGGCAAAGCTCAAAAGCCTCATCATAGGTCCCTTTGACCAGAAAGACACGGGAGCCGAAAACCAGCAACTGGGCTATTTTGGCCCGGGGCGCGGTTTCGGGGACAAAAATGACATTCGCCTGTTGCATGCTGGCGCACAGACCGCTTAAGGCGGCGGCAGCGTTTCCGGTACTGGCTGTGGTAATGATGTGTGCGCCTTTTTCTTTGGCCTTGACCACGGCAATCGCACTGGCGCGGTCCTTGAAAGAGGCCGTGGGTTGTCGGCCGTCGTCCTTGACCCATACGCGCTTTAATCCTAAATCTGCTGACAGTCGTTGGGCCGGGTACAAGGGTGTC
>JASFIG010000342.1:0-5378 GCA_050122795.1 Desulfobacterales bacterium | reverse complement strand
ATCATCTGAAGTGTTTCTAATTGTTCTTGTTGATAGGTGCTCATTTCTCAACTCAATTTAAGGCAATAAAATGTCTTATGATGACTCGCAGGCCATCCTCATAAATGATGCCTGTATTTTGGCAATCACCTGACCTTATAAACCATTAGAGCGAGATTATCAACTCAGCCGGCAACAGCCTACATTATGCACAAAATAGAAGAAGCAGCTCAGGGGCAATGCTCCTTTAAACTGCTTCTTCTAAAAAGTTGTATCCAGATAAGAGTGCAATTTTATTTTACGCCGACGTAAATACCTCTGCCGACCTTTGTGATTTTACCTTCTTTTGAAGCTCTAAAAATGATATTTCTCACCTTTTTATCTTGAAATCCCGTCTTCGCTTTTAACGTGGGAACATCAACACCTTTTCTGGATCTTCTGACAATTTTCAGAATTTGTTCTGTTGCCGTCATCTGCGGTGCCCGTTTGCGCTTGGTCGTCTTTTTAGCAACCGCTCTGGCTTTGGTTTTAGCTTTTACGGTTCTGCGCTTTACTTTCCTGGCTGCTTTTGGTCGTTGCGGTTTTTCATACGCCTTCAGTAATTTTTCTAACTTCTTTTCAAGTGCTTTGATGTCTCTTTTTACGGCTTGCAAATCTTTTTTTAAAATAGCCATAATATCCTTCCTCCTTATAAAGATTTATCTGATGTCTTTCTTCTACCACGTGTATATTTTAGCAAAAAAATTAAGAAAAACAACCTTTACCAAGTTTACTGTCTAAATTCTTTTTGCTAGTAGTTAAAGTAATTTTTAGAAGTTTATCTGCCGAACACTATTTTGTCAAGAAATAAACAAAGAAAAGAAAAAAAGATAAAGAGCAACAGAATCGTCTTTATGACAGCAATGAAAGACCTTTGGCACTGTTCGTGTAACCCATGCGCATCATCATAGCATAAGCAATTTATAGTTTCCCCAAAACGACTTTCTTTTTGTGGCGGTGCTTGACAGACGTATTATTTTATGGGGGTAAGTAAAATTTTTGACAAGGAGATTCCACTGTCTCAAATTATCGCATGTAAAACAAAGTGCTGCCAATGACGATGTAGCCGCACCATTTTCTTTTGCATCCATTACCCAGGATGGATTTCGTGAGCTTTCTGACTGAGCATCTTGCAAAAACCATCGATTTTGATATATATGCCCCTTTCAAGTCCGGCGGCTGAATCGACAAGGTTGTCTGATTGAATGATGGGAGGAACCATTCATCATTGAATTGTAACTCTGCAGTCAGTGTTTATGCGTTGGGAGGAAATCGATGCAATTAACGGATCTGGCACCGCTTGAACGTTGGGTTGAACTTGAAAAAGATATCCATCAAAAGTCCGGATTGGATGTCAATGTTTTTGATACCAAAGGGTATCGAATCTCTGAATTGAAAAACTGGGCCAATCAAATGTGTCCGGCAATAAAAGCGACCGATAAAGGTCAAAGCTTTATTTGTGCCCCGGCGCATATGAATATTGCCACTTTGGCGATGCGCTCAAAGCAGGCGGTTATCGAAGAATGTGATGCGGGTATGCTCAAATTAGTCGTGCCAATTTTCGCGGGCGAAGAATTCGTCGGTGCCGTCGGCGCATGCGGTTTTCTCCTCGATGATGGAGAGGTCGATAGCTTTCTTGTCAACAAAATGACGGATATCAGCGAAGAAAAAATTGAAAATTTGACCACCGGGATAGAGCGTATATCAACGCCAAAAGCACTGGCACTGGGGCAGTATATCATGAATCAGATTAATGCAATCGTCAGCGCCGCATGACCCCACAGGGATTTTCCTGTTTGTGGCCAGCTTAATGGTTGATTTGTTGTGCAGGCCAGAATACTGAATAACCTTCCGGCGTTTACTTCGGTTGACAGATGTTTTTTGTTTGATAATCATGACGGGGCCAATGCGAATTCATGTCAGCCCTAACCGCCGATCAGAGTAACATACGGGGAGCCACCCTCATGGACAAAGCGATTATCGCAATCTTGGGACAGGATAGGCCCGGTATCGTCGCTGCTGTTTCCAAAAACCTATTCGAACAAGATTGTAACATTGAAAATGTGAGTCAGACAACGCTTCAATTTGTTTTCGCCGGTATTTTCATCATTACAATGCCGGCTGATCTTTCTGCTGAAGCTTTACACCACAATTTAGCTTCAGCACTAACACCGCTGGGTCTCGAAGTTCATATCACCCTGTTTGAAGCAGCGACAACACCGGTTTCACCACCCCAAAGCGAGGCTTATATTGTCACAACCAAAGGACCGGATCGTAAAGGGCTGGTGGCCGGTATCAGTGAAGTGATTGCTCGTTTTGAGGGTAACATCACCAATCTGCAGGCGGTTTTCAAAGGTGGAGACGACCCGGGTGATAATATTATGATTTATGAAGTAGATGTGCCACCTCAAACCGATCAGCAAGCGCTTTATCAAGAACTAAAAAAGCGCGCTCGGGATTTGGCTCTGGACCTTGATATTCAACATCGCAATATCTTCGAGGCCATCCACCGGGTGTAATCGTTCACAGAAAACAGAGGTCAGAGAACAGATGACAGAAGTCAGAGGCCGGACAACAAATGGCATAGACTGCCGGATGAAACCCCTATCAATCATCTGTTTTCTGTTTGCTGTCCTCTGTTTTCTGAAGTACTCGGTCATCTGTCTTATGGCTTCTGTCCTCTGATAAGGAATTGAGAAAAAATGCTGACACAAAGAGAAATTCTCTCCACGCTGGAGATGCTAAAAAGTGAAAACCTGGATGTGCGCACTGTAACTCTGGGCATTAATTTGCTGGATTGTGCCAGTCACAACCTGGAAAAACTGACCCATCAGATCCGTACTCGTATAACGCATTATGCCGCCAATCTAGTCAGTGCCTGCAATCATATCGGACAAAAATACGGCATCCCTGTGGTCAACAAAAGAATAGCTGTCAGCCCCATTGCTGCAGTCGCTGCGGCCATGTCGTCTTCTCAGATGGTGGCGGTTGCGCGCGTATTGGACGAAGCCGCTGAAGCGGTTGATGTCGATTTTATCGGCGGGTTCAGCGCTCTGGTTGAGAAGGGGATCGCCCGCGGTGATAGGGCCTTACTTGAGGCCATTCCCCATGCTTTGGCTAAGACACAACGCGTCTGTGCTTCGGTTAATGTCGCCTCTACCAAAGCCGGCATCAATATGGATGCGGTTTTGCGGATGGGCCAGGCCATCAAGCAGGCGGCACAACTGACCGCCGACAGCGACGGCATCGCCTGTGCCAAGCTTTGCGTGTTCGCCAATATTCCACAAGACATTCCTTTTATGGCCGGTGCCTATCTGGGTATCGGTGAAGCCGATGCCGTTATCAACGTTGGGGTCAGCGGACCGGGAGTTGTAAAAAAGGCCATTGAACGCGCCCTCGAGACCAATGATCAGCTGGACCTTGGACAACTCTCAGAATTAATAAAGAAAACGGCCTACAGAGTCACCCGGGTGGGCGAGCTCATCGGCCGGGAAGTCGCCGATTATCTTAATATTCGATTCGGTGTTGTTGATCTGTCGCTTGCTCCGACGCCCAATGTCGGCGACAGTGTCGGCGAAATTTTTCAAAGCCTGGGGCTGTTAAGTATCGGTGTGCCCGGAACGACAGCGGCTTTAGCGCTTATCAACGACGCGGTTAAAAAAGGCGGTGCATTCGCCAGTTCCCGTGTGGGCGGGTTGAGCGGTGCCTTCATCCCGGTGAGCGAAGATCTCAACATTTCCGAAGCAGCTCGCAAAGGTTATATCGGACTGGATAAATTGGAGGCCATTACCGCTGTGTGCTCGGTCGGGCTGGATATGATTGCCCTGCCGGGTGACACCACCGCAGAAACAATTGCCGCCATTATGGCCGATGAAATGGCAATCGGTGTTATCAACAACAAAACAACAGCAACGCGCCTGATACCGGTTCCCGGGAAAAAAGCTGGAGACGCCGCTTATTTTGGCGGCCTTCTGGGCCAGTCCACTATTATTTCAGTAAACAATGGCAGCAATCCGAACCCTTTTGTTCGGCGCGGTGGTCTCATCCCGGCTCCGTTGCAAAGCCTGACAAACTGAATTGCGCTTTTTGGCACCACCGGTCACCCGAAACGTTTCACCCATTGCGCAGGAACACATGAACGCGCCAATGGATTTGTCTTAGCGGGTATAACCATTAACCGCGTTGAAAATAAGCCGGCTCCGGCAAGGGAACTTCATTTGTGAGTCTAGACATGACCCCTGAGGAAAAAACACCTGTTCCAACTGTGATGCCCGATTTAAAACGTGGGATCCTGGCAGATGTGATCAAATATTGTGTCGTCATCGCAGCCGTTGGCTGGTTGATCTTAAATGGTACCCGGCAACTGGGATATAACTGGCAATGGTACCGGGTGCCGCAATATATTGTGACGACAGTTGACGGCCAGGCCGTCGCCGGGCCATTGATTCAGGGATTGCAAGTAACGATACGCATTGCGGCCATCAGTCTGTTGCTGGCGTTTGTTTTTGGATTGACGAGCGCTCTGATGCGGCTATCACGTTCATTTCTGGCGCGAAGTATTGCCCGCGGATATCTTGAAATGATTCGCAATACCCCCCTGCTGGTTCAACTGTTTTTTATTTACTTTGTCCTGGGGCCGGTATTGGATATCAGCGGATTTACATCAGCCGTGCTGGCTTTAAGCCTTTTTGAAGGCGCCTATGCATCCGAAATATTTCGGGCCGGGATCGTCTCCGTTCAACGCGGTCAGTGGGAGGCCGCATTTAGCATCGGCCTCAATACCTACCAGGCTTACCGTTTTATTATTTTGCCTCAGGCGCTGCGCCGAATTTTGCCGCCTTTGACCAGCCAGGCCATTTCTCTGATCAAAGATTCCGCCCTGGTGAGCACCATTGCCATTTATGATTTAACCATGCGCGGACAAACGATCATTGCGGAAACCTTTCTGGTCTTTGAAATCTGGTTTACCGTTGCCGCGATCTACTTATCGATTACCTTGCTTCTATCGGCAGCCGTTTCTTATATGGAAAGGCGTTTAAAGATTGACATCTAATCGAACCCATATGTTAGGCGAATTCCGGTATCTTTTATTTTTTGGCAAATTGACTTTAATCACGAAAACACAAAATAATAAAAGCACGAAATTTTTTCTTTTCCGCTTTCGTGTTTTTGCCTTTTCGTGATTTCGTGGTTATTGACGCTTCTTGTGCATTCATTCTATCGCTTTGAATTTGGAAAAAGGAGGTAGCTCATGCAAACAATTCATCGGTTGCTGGCAATCGCGATGATCCTATCGATAATGACGGGCCTGGCCGGCCCAGCTTTAGCCGGAGAGCTCCAGCAACAACTGGTACAGGAAA
>JASFIG010000341.1:0-5390 GCA_050122795.1 Desulfobacterales bacterium | reverse complement strand
TCTTCCGCGCCCGTATCCAAGTCGGCGGCCATCGATGCCGTTTCCGGTTCAATTTCCGGCTCCGGCTCCGGTTCTAAATCAAGATCCAGGTCAAGATCGTCTGCAGCTCCAGAAGCCGCCTCCTCGACCAGTGTATCGGTATCGGCCCCGACCAGATCTTCAAAATCCTCCATATCAAGCTGTTCACCGCCATCTTCGGCGCCAGCCTCTTCGATTGCAACCGGTTCGAGCTCATCTGATTCAATATCCAGGTCCATTTCCAGATCATCATCCGGCGCAGCGTCAGACACGAGCCCTTCCAGCTGCATGTCATCGTCTGCTCCAACCAGCTCTTCAAGATCCGACAGATCGAGTTCATCACTGTCGTCATCCCTGCCAGACGCCAGGGCATCGTCAGCCGATTCCGCCACAGGCGAATCCGCTTCCACGGCCTCATTTAAATCATCCAGATCCATGGCCAGATCCGGCAGATCGGCGCCATCTGTGTCAAGATCGCCCAGTTCAGATTCTTCCATCACCAATAGGTCATCTTCATCCGGTCCCAATCCCAGAACATCGGAATCTTCGTCGCCGGGGGAATCCAGTGCCAGATCTTCATCGTCTAAATCCATCATATCTTCAAGATCGGGCAATTCATCATCCATTTCAAGGGCCAGATCTTCAGTCCCTTGATCCAGTTCGGGTGCTGCAGATTCCGGATAAACGACAAAAACACTACTGCATTTCGAACACCGCACCTTGGAGCCGGTGTCTTTCAACAGATGATCATCAACGTTGAAACTTGAATCACATTCATTACAGGTAACAATCATTTCATACCCCATTAATTTTGTGTGTTATTATGGACCCCCCGGGCAAGTTGCGATATCCTTCAGCCCGACCATTTTTTTATTTCTTCTGATCTTAAAGTCTTTTATTTTAGCTGGATCTTTCCGGATATGAGACAGTTGGAGCCCTAAGTGTGCAGCGTATAAAAATTCGATCTTCGCCGAAATGCCAAGCTGCCGGACATCATTGGAGAAAAATGAGGTGCATTTTTCAAAGCACCCTCACAAAACCGTCCCCCGACGCGAAAATCGGATGAAATATTTCCCACTTCTAATCGGTGGGATTTGGTAATTGCATCCCCGCTGGGGGCCGCATTCAGATCAGATATCATTTAAAGATTGAATCCGACGCACGTGCTCGGCAAAGTGGTAAAAAAAAATAAACTGTATAATAAAATTATCGCGAATACGCAAATTTGTCAATTATTTTTATTCCTTACATTCCTGTCGCAGCCAGCTCTTTGACGAGTTTCTTCTGCTCATCTGTCAGCTTTTTGGGCAATTTGAGCTGGATTTTCAAATACAGATCACCTTTTTTGCCACCTTTCATGTGCGGGAGCCCGTGGCCAGACATACGCATTTTGGTTCCGGGCTTGGTACCGGGCGGGATTTTCAAATTGAGCTGTTTGCCGTCGAGGGTGGGCACGGAGACGTGGGTCCCCAAAATAAGTTCGCTTAATTTTAATTCCTGATTCATGTGCAGGTCGTATTCTTCAGTTTGATACACAGGGTCATTGAGCACCTTGGCCTGGATAAACAGATCCCCCGCCGGGCCGCCGACCGGACTGGGGCTGCCTTTGCCGGCCAGTCTTAATTTTTTACCGGAAATCAAGCCCTGAGGGACTTTAACGGTTACTTTTTCTGAGTATCCCTGGTGTTGCAGACTAATTGTCTTGCTGGTTCCAGTGGCCACCTCCCTGAGCGTTAGTGGAAGTTCATATACCAGGTCGACACCTTTCGTGCGGGCCTGTTGGTGACCGGCCTGAGAGCCGAAGGGTCCGCCACCGCCAAAATTGAAGCGTGTGCTGCTACCCCTGCTGCGACCTGAAAAAAAATCGCCACCAAAACCAAATTCTCGGAAGATATCACCAAAATCAAATCCCCGGAAAATATCTTCCTGGGTAAACCGCTGTTGAAACCCTTCCGCGCCAAAGGTGTCATATTCTTTACGCTTCTTTTTGTCACTCAGTACAGCATAGGCCTCGCTGATTTTTTTGAATTTTTCCTCTGCTGCTTTATCGCCTTTGGTGTGGTCCGGGTGATATTTCATCGCCAGTTTACGATAGGCTTTTTTGATGTCTCCGTCAGAGGCATCCTTTTTAACGCCGAGTATTTGATAGTAATCTTCTGCCATAAATAAAGATCCCGTTTAATTCCAAAAACAAATAAATAGATGATAATTATAGATTTTTTTATGTCTAGGATAAGGTGTCCGCCAACGGGTGTCAAGGGGCCAAAGCTATTGTACTGCTAGTATTTGGTGATTGTGTGTTCTCGAGGACGAGTACGAGGACGACGACGAGAACGAAACCTTTTGCTATCTATCGTACTAGTCCTCGTCCTCGTCCTCGGTTATGTCTCAATCATGCCGTATTTGACAAACTAAATGCACCTGCATTCGTAATCAACTGCCAAAAAATAGAGGCCAGTAGCCAGTGATCTGAAACCTAACCCAAACGGCTTGCTGCCTTGATGGCAACCATCAGCACCGACATGGCGGCCGGCGTTATGCCATCGATGCGCGATGCCTGCCCCAGCGTCGCCGGTCTGCCTGCAGACAATTTTTCCTTTAATTCATTGGAAAGACCGTGAACACTAAAAAAATCGAAGTTTTCCGGTATTTTTAATTGTTCCAGATTTTTAAATTTTTCGATTTCAACCAGTTGTTTTTGAATGTAGCCCTCATATTTAATTTCGATTTCGACCTGCTCGGCCACCTCGCGGCCAATCGGCTGCGGACTCGCTGCCAGGGTAGCGACCGCCTCGTACCCCAGTTCAGCACGCTTCAATAATTGGTCCAGAGGCGCCCCGCTTTGAATAGGCCGGGTACCGGCCTTCAGCAGATACTGGTTCACCCGCTCATCCGGTTTGACGGTGATCTGCTTGATTCGCCGGATTTCTTGCGCAATCTGGTTCTTAAGCGCTTTGATGTCTTTGAGCGTGTCCGTCTCGATGAGACCCAGCTCGTGGCCGGCTTCGACGAGCCGAAGCGCAGCATTATCCTCTCTGAGCAGTAGGCGGTACTCGGCTCTGGACGTAAACATCCGGTAGGGTTCCCGCGTGCCGCGCGTCACCAGATCGTCCACCATAACGCCCATGTAAGCCTGAGATCGATCCAGGATAAAGGGTTTACGCTTTTGGATCTGGCAGGCGGCATTAATACCGGCCCATAGACCCTGAGCAGCCGCCTCTTCGTAACCGGAAGTCCCGTTGATCTGGCCGGCCAAAAAGAGCCCAGCCACCCGATCCGTTTCAAGGGTGGATTTGAGCTGGATGGGATTGACATAATCGTATTCGATGGCATAGGCCGGTCGCATTATTTCAGCAGATTCCAGGCCTTCAACCGAGCGCACCAGTTCGATCTGAATGTCAAGCGGCAGGCTGTTGCCAAGCCCGGAGGCATAAATTTCCTGGGTATTGATCCCTTCCGGCTCAAGAATGACCTGGTGTTGATCTTTGTCGGGAAAGCGCACAATTTTGTCTTCAAAAGAAGGACAATAGCGGGCTGAGACGCCTTTGATAATGCCGCCGTAGAGGGCCGACCGCTCCAGATTTTTCCGCGCGATGTCATGGGTGCGCGGATTGGTGTGGCCGATATGACACGGCAACAGGGGCATCTGCAGCGTATCGGTAAAATAGGAAAAAGGGGTCGGGTTGTCATCCGATTCCTGAACCGTGAATTTTGAAAAATCAATGCTGGATTTTTTCAGTCGCGGAGGGGTGCCCGTTTTCATGCGGCCGAGCTCAAAGCCCAGGTTTTTGAGATCGCTTGCCAGTCCGTATGATGCAAATTCACCGGCCCGGCCGGCCTGAAACGAATTGAATCCGATATGCAGCAGACCGCTCAGAAATGTTCCGGTTGCCAGCACAACGGCCCTTGCCGGATATCCGAATCCGAGGTGATCTTCGACCCCCGCCACCCGGCCGCCTTCCACCGCCAGCTTGCGCGCCTTTGTCTGTTTGAGGTCCAAATTGGGCTGCGCCTCAACAACCGCCTTCATGGCTATATGATAGCGGATCTTATCATTCTGTGTGCGGGAAGAGTGCACGGCAGGCCCTTTTTTGGTATTCAGCTTGCGGAAAGAAATGGCCGTCTTATCGGTGATTTTTGCCATTTCACCACCCAGAGCGTCTAATTCCTTGACCAGCTGCCCCTTGGCCATTCCACCGATAGAGGGGCTGCAAGGCATTGCCGCCAGCTTATCCAGATCGATAGCCATCAGTAATACATCGCAGCCCATTCGGGCAGCAGCCAAAGCGGCTTCGCACCCGGCATGACCCGCACCGACCACAATGACATCATATTTTTTCGAATTGGTACTCATTCGCAAAATTAGCGGATTTTCATGTATTTGACTAGTCGAATTTCAAAAATGTTTATCGTTATTTTTTCCATTTCTCTGGTGGTAGTTTTTTTCTGACAATATTCAATCTTCAATATTCAATTTTCAATTCTGCCGAAAGTTGTCAGCTGATGCTACTTGTGCTAAATGTGAAACGTTCAATTTAGGAGATTATAGTGCCCTCTTAAATCAGGGTCAAGGTTTGAGCAATGCAAGCGCATAAACGCTACACCGACTTCAATACCTATTTGCGACATGTCTTTGGCTGTCGGGTTCAGAAAATTACCATCGATGCCGGTCTGACATGCCCCAATCGAGATGGAACCATCTCGACCGGTGGGTGCATTTACTGCAACAGTCGTGGATCCGGGACAGGCGCTCACGCAAGGGGCCTGTCTGTCACCCAGCAACTCATCAACGGAAAAGATGCGCTGTCCAGACGATACAAGGCTAAAAAATTTATTGCCTATTTCCAGTCTTTTTCAAACACCTACGCCCCGCTGCCGGCGCTTCAATCCCTGTATGCCGAAGCGCTGGATGTTGATGATGTCGTCGGGTTGTCTATCGGCACCCGTCCCGATTGCGTAGATGATGCCGTGCTGAATTTACTCCAGGATTATGCCAGGCACTATCTGATCTGGATTGAATATGGCCTGCAGTCGGCCAGCGATGCAACCCTGGCCTATATCAACCGCGGCCATGATGTCCGGTGCTTCAAGGATGCCGTCGAAAAAACCCGCAACCGCGGCATCAAGATATGTGCGCATGTCATCCTGGGGCTTCCCCATGAAACACGGCAGGATGTGTTGCATACGGCCGAAATGCTCGCCACACTCGGCATTGACGGCGTTAAGCTGCATCTGCTGTATGTGGTCAAGGGAACCGCTCTGGAAACGCTTTACCGGCAGGGTGATTTTAAATGTCTGGAGCAACGTGCTTATGTGGACCTGGTGTGTGATTTTCTGGAACGAATTCCATCTGGCGTCGTGATTCAGCGCCT
>JASFIG010000340.1:0-5399 GCA_050122795.1 Desulfobacterales bacterium | reverse complement strand
GCAGGGGGCATGCGGTTATCGTTGCGGCCGAGGGTGCCGGTCAAAAATTTTTCGATAATGAAAAAACCGAACGGGATGCCTCCGGCAATATCAAACTCAAGGACATCGGCCTGTATCTGAAAGAGGCCATTACCTCCCATTTTGACGCCAAAAACACAGAAATCACCATAAAATATATCGATCCCAGCTATATGATCAGAAGCTTACCGGCCAACGCCAACGATCGTGTCTTTTGCAATTTCCTGGGCCGCAACGCCGTGCATGCCGGTATGGCCGGAAAAACAAATCTGCTCATCGGACACTGGAATAACTTCTTTGTCCATGTGCCCATGAAGACGGTGGCCGGTAAACGCAAACAAATTAATCCGACCGGAACACTGTGGCGCAGTGCGTTGGAAGCGACCGGCCAGGGGTCGCTTAAAAATGTGCAGGCGTCATTTTAATCGGCTTGATATCTTAACCATTTATAGTGGTTGTCAAAAAAACGTTCCGATTGCGGAACGTTTTTTTGCACCAACACTTATGCCGCCATCCTTTTTTTGGAACATTATTATGACAAGCGGTATAACCGGCACAATACTTCTCAATTGACACGCAACGGGTCAACCGGCTAACGGACCAACAGGTCAAATCCTTTAGATACTGGCTACCGCACAAGCTCCACAAACTCCCTGCCCTTGATGCGCAGCAGGTGCAGCTCCTTCAGGGCCTCTCCATTTTCATCAAATTGCGTCGGGCCGGTAACGCCCCTAAATTCCGGCATGTTCACAAGGTAATTTTTGATATCACTTTTGAATCGGAGGTCGGGTTGTGCCAGCACGCCAAAGAGGATCATGGCTGAATCATAGACGACCGCTTCAATAAAGCCGGGCTTTTCTCCATAGGTCTGTTCAAAAATGCTAACAAAGTTTTGAACGACCGGTGCTGCGCTTCCGGCAAAAAAGCCGTCCGGCATAATGGCGCCCTGGACATACTGGGGTGCCATTTCAATCAACACCTGAGAATGCCATAGATTCGTTCCGAGAAGATAAACGTCTCTGATGTCATAGAACGCCAGCTGCGGTATGATCAGGCCCACCGTTTTGGGATAGTCCGGAATAAAAACGGCTTCAAAATCAACGATTGCTTGTGGCTCCTCTTCATCGTCATCCTTCTCGCTTTGCAGATCTTGAGCATCGCCGGTATTATCGGGTTCGGGTTCTTCTTTTAAATCCTCTGGAATATCATAGTACAGCCCGACAAGCTTTTTAATGGGTTCGGCAAAATCCGTGTGCTGCGGATTATACGATTCAACACCAACAATTTTGCCGCCGCTTGCAATTAACGCGTCCCAAAACAAATTCATAAACGTAATACCGTAAGTTTCATCCGGATAAAGAATGGCAAACCGGTACAAACCCAGTGAAGCGGTGACATATTCAACGAGGTTGCTGACCTGCATCCGGGGGGTGATAAAGTTGCGAAAGACATAATCCCCGATTGATGTGATATTATCCTTTTGGGTTAAGGTCATAATGGGAATTCTATTTTCCTGTGATTCAGCAGCGGCAATCTCAGCGGTGATAATCGGTCCGACGATGGCGGCCACCTGTTCATCGATTAATTCTTGCATGGCCGCCCGGGTCTGCTCCGGGTTTCCGCCGGAATCTTTGACGATGATATTCATTTGAGGGCCGCTGTTCAGGGTACTGAACTGGTCGAGGGCAAGCTCAATGCCCCTTAAGGCCTGAAATCCGATCTTCTGATACGGACCGCTGAGCGGTAACAGACATCCAAGGGTATAGCGGTTAAATAGAGCACTGTTTTTGATCTGTTGCATCAAATCTTCAGCCACAGGTGCATTGGGGTGTGCTGGAAATTCACCCAAAAAATCTTCCAGTGCTTTAAGCGCATCGTCATATTGATCAACCATCGCGTAATTCAAGCCAAGCTGGAACATGAGATCTGCCCGCGGGATTTTGGGGTCACCGCTTTCAAGCAATCGGGTGATTTGTTCTGAATCCAGCTGGGCAACCGCTGCCTCTATTTTGCGGGCGATAGCTTCCTGTTCGAGCGCTGTGGCCACCAGCGAGGCCTCACCGTAGTATTGGAAAGCCTCCATTGGTGAACCCAATGCCATGTAGGCATCACCGACCAGGGCATAGGTGCGAAAAATATGGGGTGTCGAATCTATGCCCCACAGAACCTCGGGGGCCTGCTCAATAACCGCTCTGTAATCTCCCTGCTCATAAAACGTCAACAAAACATTAACCTGGGCATCCTTACTAAAAGGGCTCTGGGGGTATTCTGATGTCAAATGCCGATAAGCTTGCCGGGCCTTGGCATAATTGCCCAGGGATAAATTAATATTGCCAATTTTCATCCAGGCCGCCGGAGCCAGCGGTCTGTCCGGATACTGATACACATACGCCTGATAAGACGCCAGAGCCGCAGGATAATCTTCAGCCTCAAACTGGGCCTCACCTGTCACGAACAGCTGGTCTTCAACACTATCCGGGACCGGACCGGTGGAGACAGGTGGTTTTTGTGCGCAGGCACCGATCGCCAATAGAAGTAACAACAAAAAAAGGATTGGGCTGGTCTTCATATGATGTAAGGTCTTTCTCAGAGCAGCAAATGGTAACAATTTAACGTTAATCGCGATGATCAAATCAAAGGGCTTCAGTTTTCGGGTTTAGGGTTCAGGAGTTCAGGGTTCATCAGTTTCAGTTTAGGTACCATACACTTGATTCTTGTTGTGTTAATATCTGCCTTATTTTCGATCTTTTTAACCTATGAACCTTTGAACGTTGAACCTCTGAACCATTTGATTGACACCTCAAACTCAAATCCGAAGAATTCTTATTATGAAGTTATATTTGTAACACTGACCTAATTATCCTGGTAGCGCCTCTGAATCGCCCGTAAAAAGTCCAGACTAGCAAAGAAAATGTCAACCAGTTCCGGATCAAAATGCCGGCCGGATTCACTTTCGATTGTATCCAGCACTTTGGATTCATCCCAAGCATCTTTGTACACGCGCGCAGATGAAAGTGCATCGTAGACATCGGCCAAAGCCACAATTCTGCCATAAAGCGGAATTTGTTCACCCTTTTTCCCCTGCGGTTGGGCGTCTGACGGCACGGTGCCTTTTTGGGCTGTGCCGGTTTGAACATCCACATGTCCGGGATAACCGTTCCCATCCCAGCGTTCATGGTGGTTAAGGGCCACCTCAGCCGCCGCTTCATCGAAATCTGACTGACGGTCTGAGAACAACCGGGCGCCCAGAACCGTATGCTGTTTCATGGTGATAAATTCCGATTTATCCAGTCGCCCGGGCTTTTTAAGAATCAAGTCCGAGATGGCAATTTTACCAACGTCATGCAACATGGCCGCCATTCGTAAAATATCCCGGCACTGATCGATTTCTTTTAGACTTAAATTGCGCCTTCTGGCCCAGCGTTCGTAGAGCTCCACCGCATAGCCGCCGACACGATTAACATGCGCACCGGTTTCTTTGGGGTCGCGCATCTCTGCCATTTGTATCATGCGCAGCAAAATGGCCCGGGTCATTTGAGCCCGTTCCAGCGCAACCGCTGCAATACTGGCAAAATGGAGCAACATACGCTCGTCATCCGGCGAGAAGGGAATTACATTTCGGGATGCATCCTCGGCGTTAATGATCTGCAGAATACCGATAACATCGTCATGATGATTCTTGAGGGGAATCGTCAGCACTGACTGGGTTTTATAGTTTGTTTTTTTATCAAATTCTTTGCTGAAATGGTACGGGCGGCTTGGGTCTATTGAATACACATCCGTTAGATTCAGCGGTTTGCCCGTAGCCGCCACGTAGCCGGCGATGCTTTCCTTGTTGATGGGGATGTGAAAGGTTGAGTAGATAAGTTTCTCTCCATCAGCCAGACGCTCTTGCAGGGTGTTGTTTTGCGTATAGGTGAAATGAAGTAAATCGTTTTCACGAATGTAGATCGAGCCGGCATCCGCGTTGACGAAACGCCGCGCTTCGATCAGAATGTGTTCCATGACAATATCCAGATCCTGAACCCGATTCAGTTCGATACCCAGATTGGCCAGGGTGTCCAATTTTTCCTTTTCATTGAGCATGGCGTGTCCTTTCTGGGACAGGTTATGCCCTTAACGGGGGAAAAAAGTAAACCGATTTTTTTAAAGTATGCCTTTTTTTGGTCGAAAATGAACATATAGGGATCAGGCACCCAGCATTTTTACATGATCCGTGTCTGATTCAAAGGCAATGGATGGCAAAACGAGGATATCAAACAGATGATCCTCCCGTCTGGAAATTTGCATTCAAAAGCCGCATATGCTAAATTTTTAATAGACACCATCGATTGGTATACGCTTTGGAGCCAAGGAGAATATAACCATGAAAGCCATTAAATATCTGATATTTATTATTTTTTTATTGTTTTCAGCTAATGCTTCCGCTGAATTTTATAAATATGTAGACGAAAACGGTAATGTCAAATATACGGATGATATTAACGAAGTACCCGCAGCTCAACGCCGCAATATTCGCAGCTATGTAGAATCGCAGAGTAAAGAAGTTCCCGAACAACAGGAAGCAGTCGAAAATCAGGCTGAACCGGAAGAATCGAGCCCGGTCGAGCAGCAGGCAAATGTCCCCGATGTATTAGAATATGAATCAGAAAGCCTTGAAGATCACCGCGCGCGCCTGGAGCAGATGAAATTGGAAATCGATCAGGAATACAAGGGCTTAAAGGAAGAGCAGGCGCAGCTGGCAGAAGAAGCTGAAGAGGTTAAAACCCGCGAGCAAAACGCCGAGTATAATCGCAAAATCCAAGATTTCAACAAACGCATCAGCATGTTTGATGAAAAACAAAGGACTTATGAAGCCGGTATAGACGCTTACAATCAAAGAATCATGAAAATAAATACGGAAAACGCCGCAGCCGCGCAATAACTGCGCTAAAATATGAGCGTTTCGATAACAATCCAAAACCCTCCGACCGGCACCTGACTGCCGGCTGTTGAACGGTCGACAAACCAGGTCACACCGCCCGCAGCTCTGCAAAAGGGCTTTATATTGTTTTTCACCTGCCATTTAAGTAGAACAGACCCGTTGACCTTGCAAATGGTAAACAACCCCAGGCAGTGATAAAACCATCACTACCGCCTCCCACAGCCGACCAGAATAAAAATAGTATTGGGTATTTAAGCAAATTTTTCTTGACATCAACACCCATTTATCCTTATTCTTTGCTACCTGTTTATCAATAGTTCTAAGGGAACATTCAATGGCCGTTAAAATTTTTATCAGGCGCAGAATTCCTGAAGACCGGACCCATGACTTGTTACCACTTTTCAGGCGCTTGCGTAATCTAGCAACCAACCAATCCGGGTATATTTCAGGTGAAACG
>JASFIG010000339.1:0-5403 GCA_050122795.1 Desulfobacterales bacterium | reverse complement strand
GGCCGACTGCACCATTTTTAACAGATACCACCATAAATACCCCATAAACAGTGTGGTAATGCCAGTGGCGACAAAGGTGATGATTCTGGATAATTTTTGCGGCAGGAAGCCCAGCACCAGGGTAATCCGGATATGTCCCTTCTCCTTGAGGCAGTAACCGGCACCCAGGAAAATAATGGCGGCCAGGCCGTAAGCGCAATATTCATCGGCAATGAGCGTGGTTTTCGAAAATGCGTTCCAGAGAAAGATTTCAAGCAGGATCAATAGGGTCATCAGCCCCAGCATGACCGCAGAAATTCGGGCCACCCAGTTGCTGAGGTCTTCGATCCAGCGCACAAGGATGTTCATCATATCTCCATCAGATAGATAAAGGAAATGAGCAGGTCCGGCAAACCATGGGCACGAACCTGCTCATTGATGAGATCTGAAAGGCAACTATTAGCGACCCGTGATCCTGTAGTATTCATCTAGGATCTTCTGGGCATCGGCACCCGCCTTTTTGGCCCATTCGGCGCGCAGCTGGTTGCCGATGGCGTCCAGTTGAGCGCGGAACTCATTGCTGACGGGCTTTATGTTCATACCCTGCTCAACCAGTTTGGCTCGGCTTTTGCGGTCCATGTCACCGGCCAGGTTCCACATGTCGTCTTCCATTTGCGCCGCAATATCCATCACCGTCTTTTGGATGTCTTTGGGAAGCTTGTTCCAGGCATCCAGGTTGACATTGATCATATTGACCGGGCCGACGATATTAATGGGCGTAAAATATTTAAGCACCTCCCAGGCTTTGGCATCAACGCCGGAGACAGACGAGGTATACATGGAGTCCAGAAGTCCGGCCTTCATGGCGGGATAGACTTCGCTGAAGGGCATTTTGCGCGCCGCGATGCCGGTGGCTTTACCGAATGCGAGACCGGTGCCGTCATAGACGCGCATCTTCAGGCCCTTGAGATCTGTATCGGTGTTGATGGCCCGCTGGGTATAGATGCCGGAAAAGGGCCATACCGAGGTGTACAGGGTGAATTGGTTGAATTTTTTAAGAATTTTGGCATAGGTCGGTTTGGCCAGCTGATACAGCAGGCGCTGCTCAAATGCGTTGGTGGAAATAAACGGCTGGGCCGTCAGGGCCAGGGTGGGGGCATCCCCCTCCACCATGCCGGTGGGCACTTCGGCAATAACCAGTTGCCCTTCAGCTACCGCCCGCAACAGCTCGGGTCCCTTGAACCCCAGAGCGGCACCGGGGTGCAAGACAATCGTCAGCTGTCCATTGGTGGCTTCTTTTACCTTATCGGCAAATTCCTGGGCACCCTTGGAATGAAAGTTGCCGGCCGGATAGTTCAAGTGCATGTCCCATTTGGTTTCCGCCAGAGCACCCGAAAAAGATACCAGAATAAAGATGAGACAGAGCGAAACGAGCATCAGTTTTTTCATTATCGATTCCTCCTTTTTCAAATGATGTACGTAAACGCCGAACAATTTGAATTTATAGTTGACATATATTCCAAATATGTGTCAAGCGTGTTTTACGTAAAACCGGCCATAGATCATCTGTTTTTTGAAACAGTTAGACGCCGATGCAACTGATCAACGGGTTTGCCGACATCGATAAGGAATCGATTTTTTGAGCAATTTTTTATCATCCCTAAATTCTGTCAGGAGACGGCCCTATGGAGTCCAATACCTACACAATCATATCGCCGGTCATGGGCACCTTTTACCGCGCCTCGGCTCCGGGGGAAAAACCCCTGGTGGAAGTCGGGCAAAAGGTGGACGCTGCTGATGTAGTCTGTATGATTGAATCCATGAAAATATTCACCGAACTGCGGGCGGATCAGCCCGGGACGGTGAAAAAAATCCTGGTCGAAAATGAGGAGCCGGTCATGAAAAACCAGGCGCTCATTGAAATCGAAATTTCGTAAGACCGCTCCTGTCAATTGATCAACATGGGGTCCTGAATGTCAACGGCTCAATTCAACAAAATCTTGATCGCCAATAGAGGTGAAATTGCCGTCCGGATCATCCGCGCCTGCCGCGAAATGGGCATTCATACCGTGGCGGTTTATTCGGATGCGGATGCAGATGCGCTGCATGTCAAATATGCCGATGAAGCGGTTCATATCGGGCCTGCCTTGAGCCGCAAAAGTTATCTGAACATCGATCGCATCATCCGGGCGGGAAAGGATACAGGCGCCGATGCCGTCCACCCCGGGTACGGTTTTTTATCTGAAAACGCCGATTTCGCCAGTGCCTGTGCGGACAACAAGCTGGTATTCATTGGCCCTTCAGCGGAGTGCATCGCTGCAAGTGGCAATAAATCGGCTGCTCGCAAAACATTAATGGCGGCGGGAGTCGCCATCATTCCGGGCAGTGAGGGCATCATTTCTTCACCGCAAGAGGCCTTTGAAATCGCCGATGAGGTGGGCTATCCTGTCATCCTGAAGGCTTCAGGCGGCGGGGGTGGAAGAGGTATGCGCATCGCCTATGACAAAAATGAACTGGCCGATGCGGTTGCGGTGGCCTCCGGTGAAGCCCGGGCAGCTTTCGGCAACCCGGACCTCTACCTGGAAAAGTATATCGAAAGACCCCGTCATATCGAGATTCAGGTACTCGGGGATCATTTCGGCAACTATATTCACCTCGGGGAACGGGAATGCAGCATCCAGATGCGCTACCAGAAACTGATCGAAGAATCGCCCTCACCGTTTGTGGATCAAGACCTGCGAAACAAGTTAGGGCAGACGGCCATACAGGTCGCCCGTCTGGTCGGTTATACCAATGCCGGTACCATGGAGTTTCTGGTCGATAAAAACAAACGCTTTTATTTCATGGAAGTCAATGCCCGGGTTCAGGTCGAACATCCGGTCACCGAGCTGGTGACCGGAATCGATATCGTCCAGCAGCAAATTTTGTTAGCCCAGGGTGAAAGATTAATGCTGAAACAGAATGACATTCACCTGAATGGCTGGTCGCTGGAGTGTCGCATCAATGCCGCAGACCCGTCCGATAGGTTTATGCCTTCTCCGGGTGAAATTACCCATCTTATTTTACCGGCTGGTCCGGGTGTCCGGGTGGATACCCACATCTTTAATCCATACCTGGTATCGCCTTTTTATGACTCGCTGATTGCCAAATTGATCGTTTGGGCCAATGATCGGGGTATGGGTATCAAAAGAATGCAAAGAGCGCTGGCTGAATTTCAGATTGACGGTATTAAAAGCACCATCCCCTTTCATCAGCAGGTGTTTCAGGATGCGGATTTCATCCGCGGCGACATTGACACCCATTTTCTGGAAAAATGGACTGATCCCGGCTGACCCGCTGCGGCTAAGACTGTTTCTGTAAAAAGGCGATGGCTTCCAGCATACGGTCCACCAGATGCGCGTGATACTGTTCGCCCAGCTTCCGGGACGCTTTGGTAGATGCCCCTGAGGTTCCACCGGACTTTTGCGCCAGTCTTTGCATTTCAGCCGGGCTGCTGGGAACATAACAAAGCGTATCACCGGCATAGCGCGGATCCACATGATAGATAGGATCATGCTGGTGGGGATTGTCCCGGGCTCTTTCCATCTTGACCAGGTTCGGATAGCAATACCACATATGGGATCCCTCGATCTCTTCGGCATGGCCCACTTCACCCCATTGCATATCACCGGTGAACTCTTTTGACATGTAGGCCGGATCGAATATAATCACCTTAACGCCCAGCTCCCGTTTGGCTCTTTCGGCCGCAATTTGCATCCAGGCCACATTGACGATCCGATGACCGTTGAGCAGAATAAATTTATCAAAATCATGGCTGCAAAGGGACTTCAGCATATCAAAGGCCACTTCGATCAGCACCTCGGCTCTGATCGTAATGGTACCGGGTAAAACCAGATGATGGGGGCTCCAGCCAAACCATAACGGTGGCGCTACCAGAATGCCGGCCTTTAGTGCTGCCGCTTCGGCAATTGCATTGGCCACCATCGTATCGGTGCCAACCGGCAAATGCGCACCGTGCTGTTCGGTGCTGCCGACGGGCAGAATAATGGTTCCCTGGCTATCGATCGTTTTCTGTTTAACATCCTCCCATGTTAGGTTTTGCAACCAGACTTCTTTTTCCATCAAATCCCCCTAAACAAAATAGATTGCGGTTGATTGGATTGCCATTTATATGACTATTTACGGAAAAACTCCCTAAATTATTTAGGAAATTTTGATGTGACATCAGTTATCGCTTGGCCGGGATGAACGTTGCCTGCTCAACCGGAATGCTGCGATTGCGACTTCAGGTGGACATCCCGTTGCGGAAAGGGGATCTCGATCCCGGCGGCAGCAAAGTCTTTATAAATCTGGTGGTTGAGTTCATGTAGCAGCAGGCCCTGTTCTTCAGGCCGCCGCGCCCAGCACAACAGCTCAAACTCAAGAGCTGAATCGCCAAACTGCCGGAACCGCACCCGCGGATCGGGCACAAAAGCCACCATTTTATTGTCGCGGGCAATGGTCAGCAGCACCTGCTCCACCTGGTCGACATCACTACCATAGGCAACGCCGATCTTGACGCGCACCCTGAAGCGGTTGCGCGGGGCACTTTGATTGACGACCTTGGTGCTGGTCATCAGGGAATTGGGTATCGATATCAGAACATCGTCACGGGTTATGATGCGGGTGCTGCGCAGGCCGACCTCAAACACCCGGCCGCGCTCACCGGAATCCAGAACGATGTAATCGCCGGATTTAAACGGTCGATCCAGAAAAATGCTGATGCCCCCGAAAAAATTGGCCAGGGTTTCGCGCGCCGCCAGGGCGACACCCAGACCGACGATACCGGCCGAAGCAAACACCGCGGTAAAAGACATCCCCAGATAATCGCTGGTATTCCATAACAGCACAAACAGAAGCACCAGGGTCACCAGACGGGTAATGAGGCGGACCAGATTGGCATCAATGCTTCTGGCGAAGGCACGTTTTGAGGTGATGATAAATTCGGCGATGCCGTTGCCGATGACGATGATGGCCCAGCCGCTGGCAATAAATAAGACAACCCGCAGGCTAATTTTGACAACTTTCAGCACGTTTCCGGTGATATTGATCTGTTCGTCCACGAAATGATCCGTCATCAGGACAAGCAGCATCCAGAAAATGGGAAATGCCAGCCGGCGCCAGGACCATCTGGAAACCGTCGGCTCTGCTTCCGATCGGTCGGTATCGGCGGGCTTGTGCCGCGTCCAGCGAAATACCAATACGATCAGCGTTCCCGCGATCAGCAGGTTCAACGTAAGCCCGATCCACTGCCATAGCGCCTGATCGGCGACGCCCAATTTCATCCAATCGGGCAACATACGGATCCAGTGCTGGGGGATCATCGGACCGGGCCCGTAAATATAGTCCTCATAGGCATCCACCGAAGCACCGGATTTATAGGGC
>JASFIG010000338.1:0-5416 GCA_050122795.1 Desulfobacterales bacterium | reverse complement strand
GCTTATCCTCAACGATCGGCACCTGATGTTCACGCGCTATGTCTTTAATTTTTTCAGCAACCGCGCCGGCGCCCTTGGCAACTACCGTCGGCGCCACCATCTGTTCTGCATCGAACTTCAGAGCGACCGCCAAATGGACCGGGTTGGTAATAACCACATCCGCATCGGGCACGGCAGCCATCATCCGCCGCGCGGCCATTTCCAGTTGTGCCTTTCGAATCCGCCCTTTGACCTTGGGGTCACCTTCGGTTTGTTTGCGCTCATCTTTGACTTCCTGTTTGGTCATTTTAAGGTTTTCCTCATACTGCCAGCGCTGGTAAACATAGTCGAGAACGGCCAAAATAATGAGTGCCAAACACACATAAAAAAAAATTTCGAAGGCCCCCTTACCGATATAAACCAGTATGTCGAAGACTTCCTGCTGCATCAAAGCCGGAAATTTCGTCATTTCCTTTTTGACAACCGCAACGGCGATCAGGCCGACAATCAGTATCTTTAATATAGATTTGACCAGCTCCACCAGCGCCTTGAGGGAAACCAGTTTTTTCAGGCCCGAGATTGGATTAAACTTGCCCAGCTTGGGTCGCATGGGCTCACTGTGCATCTCAAAGCCGATTTGGCCGATGTTGGCCGCAAGGCCGGCAATCATAACCGCTGCAAAAAACGGAATTAGAAGGTTAAATACCTTCTTAAAGATGACCGTCGAAAAAGCACTGACATCGGGTACGGCATCGATCCGCAGGGTGTCCAGTTGCTGATAAATGCCGCTAACCACCTCCGACATATTCCAGAACATCCATGTTCCGGCAAAATAAAAAAAGCCCATGGCGGTCAACAAAATCGCCACCGACGGCAATTCTCGACTCTGGGCAACCTGCCCTTTGCGCCTGGCCTCCTGCCTGCGCTTTCCGGTTGCTTTTTCGGTGCGTTCCTGACCCTCGCCTTGCGGCATCGTTACCCTCGCTTAAGGTGTTATAATGCGGCTTTCATCAATAGATAAATGCTGTTGCCCAGGTTGCCGAACACCGTTCTCAAAAACGATGACAAATACGGCAGGCTGAAGCCGATAAAGATCAGCCCGATCATTATCTTGAGCGGCATCGCCACAAACAGGACGTTCATCTGGGGTACCGTGCGGGCAATCAAGCCAAACGCGATGCTGGTGAGCAGCAATGCCGCAATGACCGGCGCCCCCACTTTAATTGCAATCACAAACGTATGACCGGCCGCGCCCATTAATTGTTCAATCAGGGAGCCACTGAGTTTGAACCCGAAGGGCGGAACCAATTCAAAGCTGTCTGCAAGCGCTTTGAGGAACCAATGATGCGCATTCAGCGTCAAAAAAAGTAAAAACGCAAACAGTTGAAAAAATTGTGACAGCAACGGCACCTGCTGGCCGG
This sequence comes from Desulfobacterales bacterium, assembly GCA_050122795.1. GTDB lineage: Bacteria > Desulfobacterota > Desulfobacteria > Desulfobacterales > JAHEIW01 > JAHEIW01. The sequence continues at coordinate 4,016 of JASFIG010000338.1, read as the reverse complement.
CCGAGGGGTCCATAACCCTGGCAATGGCCAGGCCCATTTGATACCCGGATACCTGCCCGGCCATTTGCAAACCGACAAAAATCAGATTGACGACCATACCGATGCTGATTCCCAGCAGGATTTCACTGACGGCACCAACAGCAAAGCTGCCCAAATGGTCCGGCACTGCAAAGGCCGTAAGGTCCAGCAGGGGATACAACACGATACTGACAGCCAATGCCAGAGCGGCTTTGAATAATACCGGTATACTCCTGCTTTTGAATATCGGCATGCTCATCAAAATGGCACCGATCCGCAAAAAGATCAGAAAAAAGACCTGCAATGCATCTAGCGGGATCGACAACGATATCATTTTTTACTCTCACCTTTACCAAATGAACATTCGGCCGACATCAGCGTATATACAAAACAATATTGCTGAACAAATTGGTGGTGAACGCCAGCATGGTTTGTAACATCCAGGGCAAAAAAAGTAACAGGGCGCACACGACCGCCAGCATCTTCGGAATAAAGGTCAATGTCATCTCGTTGATCGAGGTGGCGGACTGAAAAATGCTGACCAACAACCCCACCAGCAAACCGGCCAGCAACATGGGAGCCGCCAGCAGGATTGCGGTTTTAATGGCTTCGAAAAAAAATCCGGTAAGAAATTCAGCCGTCACTACACAAAGCTCCTCACCAAAGACCCGATCAGTAAATTCCAACCATCGGCCAACACAAACAACATCAATTTAAAGGGCAGCGATATCATGATCGGCGGCAACATCATCATGCCCATGGACAACAACACGCTGGCCACCACCATGTCGATTATTAAAAACGGTACATACAGCAGCAGCCCGATTTGAAACGCCGTTTTGACCTCACTGATGATAAAAGAGGGAATCAGTACAGAGGTGGGAATATCACCCACGTCCCGGGGGCGTTGCACTTTTGCAATTTCAACAAACAATGCCAGATCCTTTTCCCGGGTCTGCTTGAACATAAATTGACGTACCGGTCCTGCAGCATTTTGCAAGGCCTGCTGTTGATCGATTTTATCATCTAAAAACGGCTGCAGGGCATCCTGATTGACCTGCTGCCATACGGGCGTCATGATGAAAAATGTTAAAAAAAGCGCCAGGCCGACAATGACCTGGTTGGGCGGCATTTGCATGGTTCCCAGAGCCCGGCGCAACAGTGAAAGCACAATCACACAGCGCGTAAAGGAAGTCAGCATAATCAAAATGGCCGGTGCCAGGGATAGAATCGTCATCAACAAAAAGATCTGCAGGACGACGGCCATTTTTCCAGGCTCCTGGGTCTGGTCCACGTCAAGGCGAATAAAGGGCGGGGCGTCGTTGGGCTCCGCAGCCGCAGCATCCGGAGCAGCGCTCAAAATCGCGCCCGCAACGATGATAACGACCGTCACAACAACCCTGATAAGCTGAAGGCGACGATGCAACTGGCCCCTGGGGGCAACGGGCCGTCGGGCGCGCTTGTTAAAAAAATACGTGCCGTTCGGGCGATATATGCAAGGCAGCAAGAACATTATTCACCGTCTTTGGCCGTCGTAAAGCGGCGGGTTAACTTATTCAAATGCTCGCTAAAAGAAGGTGTGATGCGCTCACCTGCCGGACCTTGAATAGAATCTATAATCGACGGGTCGTCTATTTTGGTCAGCAGGCAAATGGTGTCGCCGGCAATTCCAACCACCAGAATAGCGCCGGGGATTTGTACCAGCGCGATGTTTTTTTTCAGGCCAATATACTGACTGGCCAGCACCCGGATCAATTTTCCGCCGGAGACGCCAATGTTCTTTTGCAGCAAGCGTTTGCTGAAATAAAAAAAGGCCCCCAGACCGGCCAGCACCAGGGCCAGGGCGGCCAGCATTTTTAAGCTTGTGGTCAACATGTCCGGGGTGGCATTCATTTTAACCTCTTGATACGTTCGCTCGGGCTGATAATTTCGCTCAAGCGGATACCGTATTTTTCATTGACCACCACAACTTCGCCCCGGGCGACGAGCTTTTGGTTGGCAAAAATCTCCAGCGTTTCTCCGGCCAATTTGGAAAGCTCGATGACCGACCCCTGGCCCAGATGAAGCAAATCGTTAATTAACATTTTGGTTCGACCCAGCTCCACTGAAATCTCCAGCGGAATGTCGAGTAAAAAATCCATGTCGTTCGACAGGGGGCGCTTTGGGGCACTTCCGGGTTTTGTATTCCCGGGCGGTGCGGGTTGCGGCTCAGCATCTGTTTTCTCAGAATCGGTCTGATGTTTATCAAGCAACACATCCTGTTTTTTTTCTTCTTTATCAGAATCTGGCATTGCTAGCAGTTGCCTCCATTTGAATTTATCAATTTTGCAATTTCCACCGCGCGATTGCCTTTGATAATCCCTGGATAACCAAGGTATTTCGGGACCTGATCAACACTGATGGAGATGAGATCCTCTGGACCGGCCTTGAGCTTGATCACATCTTCGACCTGCAGGTTAATCAGTTCCCGCACCGTCTGCTGGGTTCGACCCAATTCGGCGATAATCGTCACGTAGGTGTCTTTTAACAATTCTTTCAGCTGCGGGCTCCAGGTATGCTGGATGTCTTTGTCTCGCAGATACATGGGGGATAGTTTTTCTTTGATCGGTTCCAGCATCCGGTAAGGCAGCGCCAGATGAAAGTTACCGGAGAATTCCTGGGCCTGAAGGGCAAAGACGACAATCAGCATGACATCCCCGGGGGGAACCAGCTGGACAAAATCGGGTTTGGTCTCAGTTTTCTTGAGTTCGATCTTGATGGGGTAGACCGTTGACCAGGATTGCTCAAATCGGGCTAAAAGCTCGACGGCAAACTTTTTAATCATGCGCTGTTCAATCTGGGTAAAATCGCGCACCTGAGAAGATGGCTTGCCGTCACCGCCGAACATGCAGTCGATCAGTGAAAAAACAAGGTTGGACTCGATGGCCAACAGGGCATTGCCGATCAGGGGTCTGGCACCAAACAGGTTAAAGCTTGTCGGGCTCGAAAATGCGCTGATAAATTCATGGTATTTGACCATTTCGGTCGAAACCAATTCAATCGTAATGTTTCTTTGCATGGCCGCCAGCAGGGTATGCTGCATGATACGGATAAAATCATCATATACCTTTTCCAGCGCCGAAAATCGATCGCGCAATACGATGTTCTGGGACATCAGATTATACGGGGCGGCCTCGATCTCCTGCTCGGGTTTCTGCTCAAGGTCGACATCGCCTCTTTCCATGGCGGAAAGCAACGCATCAATTTCTTCTTGCGTGAGTATCTGATTAGACATAGGCCATCTGTTTATTGAACGACAAATTCGGTAAAAAAGATATTGGTAATCACCGTTTTCGGAAACAGGCTGTTCAGTTTATTGATAATTTCATCCCGCAGAGCCGTCTTGCCTTCCACGCTGGCGATTTCATCAAAGCGCTTGGACGGCAGGATCATCAAGATACGGTCCCTGACCTGGGGCAGGCGCTGGTTGAGTTTTTCAGAATCGGTTGGCGCCACCAGCTCAAGATCCATCGTTATTCTTAAATAACGGTTGCGCTCCTCATCAGCGAGATTGACGATGAAGGTTTCCAGGGGAAACAGGGGCCCCAGCTGGCCTATCTGGCCTTGGTTGATATCGATGTTGGCCGTCGGGGCCGCCTGGCTATTGATCTCGGAAAGCTTGCCCCACATCATGAAAAATCCGGCAGCCAGACCGATGGTCACGACCAGCATGACGGCGATAACCAAAAACATGACTTTATTTGACATTTTCCTCTGTGTCCTCCGTTAATAATAGGATTTCCACCCGTCTGTTCTTCTGGCGATTGGCGGGTGTATTATTGGCGACAAGCGGTCGCGATTCACCATATCCCACCGCAGACAGCCGGCGCGGGTCGATTTTGCCGACCTCGGCGAAATATTTGACCACATTGACAGCCCGCGCCACCGATAATTCCCAGTTTGAGGGAAATCGTTTGGTCTGGATGGGCACGTTATCGGTATGGCCTTCAACGCGCACC
>JASFIG010000337.1:0-5476 GCA_050122795.1 Desulfobacterales bacterium | reverse complement strand
CTATTGCCATTGACGGCAATCAGGCCATGACGAAAGGCGCCCGGTTGCGCTGGTTTATCGTCGATCCCCATTTCCAGGGTGCCGGTCTGGGGCGGCAATTGATTTGCCTGGCGGTTCAATTTTGTAAAGAAAAAGGATATCCAAAAATATTTTTGTGGACCTTCGAGGGCTTGGATCCTGCCCGCCGGCTATACGAGCGCCATGATTTCCGGTTAAGAGAAGCCCAAGAAGTCCAGCAATGGGGCCAAACAATAAACGAACAGAAATTTGAATTGATTTTATGATACAACTTCAACTATGGTTCTCATATTGATTTGAGGATAAGGGTTATGCAAAAAACAGATGTCCATATCGGCAAATGGATTGAAGCAGGATTCAATTTATATAAAAATAATTTCACCACACTGGTCCTGGCCGCGCTGATTGCGCTGGTATTGAGCACCGTCAGCATCGGTATCCTGACCGGCCCCATGATTGCGGGTTTGATCATCGTCGCACTGCAACTCTTGCGCAAAACGGAGCCCAAACCCGAGGCCGGGGGGGTCTTCAGGGGATTCAGCTATTTTTTTAATTCATTTCTGTTTACACTCATCTGGGGGATCGCCATCCTGATTGGATCCCTTGTGCTGGGGTGGTTTCCGATCATCGGGCAATTGCTTTCCCTGTTTTTCGTTTACGCGGCCCAGGCCTTCTTGATGTTCGGACTTTATTTAATTGTCGACCAGCAGATGGATTTCTGGCCCGCTTCCCAGTTGAGCATCCAGACGGTAAAAACCAATTTCTGGCCTTTTTTCGGCCTGGCAGCCATCGCCAGCATCATCGGCAGCGTCGGCGCGCTTGCCTTCGGCATTGGTGTCGTTCTGACCATCCCCATTCAGATCTGTATTCTGGCAGTTGCCTATCAGGAAGTATTTGACGATGCCAGCCCCTCATCCACACCGGATTTTGCTTCAGGAGAATCGTTTTAGCGCACCGCGTCGGTTTGCTCCCATGCAGCTGGAATTTTCCTTTTTTATTACCAAAACTGAATGCAAAATAATATCCGGCTTTCGCAATATCTTGGTGGCGCATGACTCTGCAAGTCGTCTTGAATTTTATTAAATCGTGTATAATTTAGCGATAACCGAAAATTATTTCGGCGTTCTTTGCCAAAGGAGGTCTTTATTATGAAAGAGAAGCGGAGTTTACATTTAAAGGTCCAGGAAATGTGTGATTGTTATGCCACGGCAGATCCGCTGAAGGAAATGTCTGAAATCAAGGGAGACAGCGATCAGAGCGAAGCTGCCGAAAAATGGCTCGCTTTGGCCGCGCTGCATGGTGTCAACAACAATGCCAAAGAGATTTCCATCAGTCGCTCAAAGAATGGGAAAATCAAGGTGACCGCCCAATACCGTGAATCCGAACTGCCATCGCCGGGTTCTAAAATTGGCAAGAAGATCATGAGCGCCCTACGGGAAATCACTCACATTGAAGGCAAAAAAGGCAAATCGCCGCTGGCATTGGGTATTCGTGAAGACAGCATCGAGCTTAAGATCAAAATGAAATCCAAAAACAAAGGCGAACGGGTGACCCTGACCTTTCCGGGATAACCGATGAAACACACCTTTCTGCTCAAAGTGGACGCGGCCATCAATATCATTTTAGGAATTCTGCTGATGGCATTTCCAACCGGTCTGGTAAGGGCTCTGGGAATACCGATGGAGGTCCCCGCTTTTTATGCGACGATTCTGGGCGGGGTGCTTTTCGGCATCGGGCTGGCCCTGGTGATGGAGTGTTATTGGAAATCCAGCCGTTTCAGCGGGTTAGGCCTGGGGGGTGCCGTCGCCGTAAATCTTTGTGGCGGAGGCGTGCTGGCAATCTGGCTTTTATCCGACACGTTAAGCCTTCCTTTGAGGGGTCAAATACTGCTATGGTTTCTGGTTCTGCTTCTGGTTGGACTGAGCATTGTCGAAGGTTTTGCGCATCTCCGAAAGGATACAAGTGACATACCATAGGTCATGGCTCAAGACAGCAAAGCGCGAGCGTTAATCGACCGGGTCATCGAGCGCCACGGGGGATTGGACCTCTGGTCTGCGGTCGAAAAACTAACCATACGCGCCAAAACCGGCGGGGTGGCGTTGCCGTTGCGCTTTAAATTCGGTGCCTTCAGGGATTATAAGGCCCATATCCGTGCCCATGAGCCGCACGTCCGGATTGCACCTCATCCAAAGGCGGGGATGCGGGGCATCTTTTCCGGCAATACCGTCCGCATAGAAACCGAAAGTGCAGAAACTGTTCGGGAACGTTACAATGCCCGCCGTGCATTTAGCGATCTGCGCCATAAAATCTGGTGGGACCATCTGGACGCCCTTCATTTTGCCGGATATGCCATGTGGAACTACTTAACCACCCCATTCATGTTGTGCCGGCCGGAGATCCAGCTAAAAAAGTTGCCGCCATGGCAGGAAAACAATGCGTCCTGGCAACGCCTGCAGGCCATCTTCCCGCCCGATCTATTGACGCACTCCCCGGTACAAACATTTTATTTCGACGCCGACGGGTTGCTTAAACGCCACGATTATACCGCCCTGGTTTTTGGAAATTTCGCAAAAGCCGCTCATTACAGCTGGGATCACAAGGAAGTCAGCGGTATACCATTTCCAACTCGCCGGCGGGTATTCCCGCGCAAAAATGACGGTTCGTCTCTGCGTCTCGTCACTCTGGTGAGCATCGATATTGAAGAGATTGAAGTTGAAATGAAACCGTAGGCTGATTCACAGTGTGCCGCTCCAGAAATAGTTTACAAAACGAGAGCCGGCCATATCATTTCCTAAAAGGCGCTATTTTAATCCGATGCATATTGTTCATTTTTTTGCGGGACACAACACCAGCAGCCATTTTAAAACCACTTCTAAGCACATGGCTCTGCTCACATCAGAATCAATTTTTTTCAGAAGATTGCTGAGACCATATGAGATGTAACGTCATAACAAGCAGTCTGGTTTTGGTCTTTATATTCTGGGGTTGCGCCGCCGTGCAGCGGGAAAGAGCGCCTGCAGAAAGCGTTGTTCCGGAAGCAAAACGGCATTTAGTTCTTTACGCCGACTTTGTCAAAGAAAATATGGATGAAATGAATGCCCGATATTCAACAACTTATGTTCCCTGTGAATTCATTGTCGACATGGATGACGGCAGCACCGCGATCCAGGATCTAATCGATCCCGTATCGGTGGCGGGTATCAATGCGGTGCTCAGAACAGATGCCAGCTCAAGATTCCCCCATAAAATAAGACGCATCTATCGATATATCCTGAGCCACTATGAATACGTTATGGATCCCCACCGTTGGCAATCGGTGGAGGAGACCATCAGGTCTCAAAAGGGTGATTGCAAAAGTCTATCGTTGCTGTTGGTGTCGCTTTTGACGTCTGCCGGTTTCGATTCATACGCCGGCATCTCCAACGGTCACATGTGGGTGGTGGCGCGAGAAAACAGCCGCTGGCAGGTGCTGGATCTGGATCGGAACTCTGCCAGAAAAAAAATCTACGCAATTCCGGGTTTTTACGATAAGCCGCTGTACAAAATCTATCCGGATCGTTCTGAAAAAAGAAAAAGGATAAATTGAGGCGTCATGAGCGTTTTTCGGTGCGGTCGCTACACGAATCATCAGCGACAGCACCGTGCAAACTCGTACATAAGGGAGCCTGACCAAAAAACAGGATCCGTTTTTAAAAAAAGAGGAAAAAAAGGCAAATAAGGAAAATCTTATGGGCAATTTAGCAAACAAGACCATCATCATCACCGGCGCCAGCCGTGGCATCGGGCGGGCCATGGCGGTGCGGTTTGCCCGCGATCGCGCCAACATTGTCATTGCCGCCAAATCGGACAGGCCCCATCCAAAATTGAAGGGAACGATTCATACCGTGGCCGAGGAAGTCACAGCCGCCGGCGGCAAGGCGCTGCCCTTCAAGCTCGATGTGCGCAGAGAAGATCAGGTGGCAAACATGATGCAGGCGGCGGTTGATGAATTCGGCGGCATCGATGCGCTGGTCAATAACGCCGGTGCCATCAGCCTCACAGCGGTGGAAAAAACACCGGTTAAACGCTATGACTTGATGCAAAGCATCAATTCACGCGCTGTGTTCATATGTGCGCATTCGGCTTTGCCCTTTTTGAAGGCCTCCGCGAACCCGCATATTCTGAGTTTATCGCCTCCGCTCAATCTGAATATTAAATGGTTAAAAAACCATGCGCCCTATACCCTGTCAAAATACGGCATGACGTTGCTCAGCCTGGGTATGGCCGCAGAATTTGAACCCTACGGCATTGCGGTCAATTGCCTGTGGCCCCGTACGGCGATCGCTACGGCAGCCATTGAATTTGCGGTGGGCAATCGGGACCTTTTCCAGAACTGCCGCACGACTGACATCATGGCCGACGCCGCCTATGAAATACTGACGACTGAAAACTGCGAGCTCAACGGGCAATTGCTGATAGACGAACAGCTCCTGCTAACACGCGGCTACACGGATCTGGAGCGATATGCGGTAAACCCGGACAATGCCGATAAGCTGCTGCCCGACTTCTTTCTGGATTGACGATGAAATTCTATATGGCAATACTGATTGTCCTTTTAACAAACCTTCAAAGCCCGGCAGCCGATTGCAATAAATTTGTGGCCTTGGTGGCACCGGCCAAAAACACATTCTTTAAAACACACCGTATCCATCCCGTACCGGATCGAATCCAGGAGCTGGCCATTCGTTTCCTGCCGCGGTTATGGGTCCATCCGCAAAGCTGGCAACCAATTGATTTTGAACATTACCTGTCGCATTCAAAACTCATCCGCAAAAGCGACAAAAAAATACGTCAAACCGCTCCAACCGCCAATCAGCTGGCAAACCTGCCTTATGCAGAACAATGCGGGCTTTACCTCGATGCGCCCGATACTGTACCGCAAAATCCGGCGCCGATCTATATTCAGGCGTTCTGGGATGAAAACCCGGCCGATCCGGAAGAAAAATGGACATATATCAAATACAACCTGGTATTCGACTGGAGCGGTCTGGCGGCTGAGATCAGCTGGTTAAGCCGTCTGGGCGTGTGGGCCACCGGTGGCAAAGCCGATCGGTGGCATCGGCTGGACATCCATCTGGCGGCCATTCTGGCATTTGATGCCCGTAACCGGCTGCGTCTGCTTACACTGGCCCAGCACAATCATCAACAAACTTTTTTGCCGAATATCGATTTTCCAGGGGGGCAAAGGCCTCAGCTGGTGGCGGCTTTTCGCAGCAATGAACTGTACCTGGACGATGGCAGCCCCCAACCCGTATCGCACCGGGTCGTGCCTTTCTTCACGGGTGTCGCTTTTTTAATTGATCCGGATCAAAAGCCACGTTTTTGGGCTAAAGACATTACCTATGGCCGCAATGCCGGCGGCCGGGAAGTCATGCTAAGGCCGGTTTTTATCAAACCCGGCCATCCCCTGGCGGACTTT
>JASFIG010000336.1:0-5481 GCA_050122795.1 Desulfobacterales bacterium | reverse complement strand
CATGATGCGCACAATTATGAAAGTATTGGCACCAATCGCATGAAACAGAAGACCGATGTATCCGGCTAAAAAGCCAATGGTAAGTCCTTTGAAGAGAGGTGTTTTTACCGCCTTCATGTGAGCAATCGCCATTTTTAAGATCGAATAAAGAAGATACAAAAAAGCGATAAGTCCTAAAAAACCGGTTTCTATAAGCACTTTTGGATACTGCGCATCAATGAACTGATGCCCGGTAATCCCATAACCCAGCAACGGATGTTTTGGATAATCCCGCAGCAATGTCTTCAAACTATATATGCGCGCTGAAGTCGACGTGTCCAGGCGTATTTCGCCAATCTGAACCTGGCCGGAGGATTCCTCTTGTTTAAATGTATACAGAATTCTGTCCTTGACCGCAGAAGGAAGAAAAATCGGACTTAACAGTAAGGCCGTTGCCATTAAACCCATAATAATGATCCGATGTCGCAATAATAAGCCAAGGGTAAAGCATGCCGGAATCAGTGCTATATATGCTGATCGCGATCTGGTAAATAGCAAAGGTAAAATGATGATGAGAATTAGAGCCGGGAGCAAAGACTTTAATTTTGCATTTTCAGTTTTTATAAATAGCCCGCCCGCTATGGATCCCATTAATATCAGATAACCACCAAAAGTGTTGGGCTCACCGCCCTCGCCTTCAAAAGGAGCGCTCACCCGACCTTCACCCGGAATTTGATGAATGCCATAAATGGAAATGATAAAGCAGGTTAAAAACAGGCAAATCAACAATCGCCTGACCTGGTCAGCGTCCTGTACATAATTGACGACCATGAAATAGACGATGAAATATTCTATGTACTTTAAAACAAATAGTGCACCGGTTTTTGGACCGACGCGATCTGCCATTATACCCAATCCGGTCGACATTAAGCACACGACAACATACAGTAGAATGGCTTTATTCAGAGGCGTTCTTAAAAAAAGGCCCAGTTCCTTTTTAACAGCAGTTCTGGCAAACCAGCTGAAGCCGATCAGAACGAGCAAAAAGTCTTCAAAGCGCAGCGTGACACCCCTCTGTAAAGATGCCCCCGTCGTATTGCCGATGTTAATCTCCGGGCTCAACAGCATCGAAAATATCAGGATATAAAGGCCCCATTCCACGCTGATAAAGGATACGACAAATATGGCCAAAACAAGAGCTGCGCAGACGACAATATAGGGGGGATACTGCGAGATCAGAAAACCCGCGCCAAGGGCAAGCGCAATAAAAATGACCAGTAAAATATTAGGCCGCACCGTTAATTCCTAAAAATGCATAAATTACAATAAAATCTTTTGAATAGAAGGGCTATGAACTGAAAACTTTTCTGTTGGGCTTTGAATTCTTTGATTTTTTCGAACGTTTACCTTTTTTAACTTTTTTCCCTTTTTTGACTTCAGGTTCGTTGCCATAATAATAGTAGGAATGATATTGATAGTACTCCGGCCCGGCATCTGATTTGACTTTATTCAAGATGACCCCGGTTAAATTGGCATCCACGTTATCAAGGTTGCCCTTAACCCGTTTCAACACCCCTCGTCCGATCTTGCCGGTCATGTAGACCAGAATCACCCCGTCAACCAACGTCGCAATATCGGAAGCATCGGCTACCGGCATCACTGGTGGTGCGTCGATGAATATAAAGTCATAACTGTTGCCGACCTCCGTTAAAAAAGTTTTAAACCGATCTGATGTTAAAATTTCAGAAGGATTGGGCGGTTTGGTTCCTGCGGTGATGATGTGGAGCGTATCCATACCGGGCGTTTTCAGAATGTCATCAATGCCAAAATCGCCCAGCATGATGTCGGAAATGGTGTTGGTAACTTCTTGCCAGTGGTAATTTCCGAGCACGTAATCCGTCAGTCCCGGACCGATGGGCAGTCCGTAATACTTGTTAACCAATGGTTTGCGCAAATCGGCGTCCACCAGCAGCACTTTGTGGCCGGCCTGAGCCATGATCAGCGCCAGGTTGATGGCATTGACGGTTTTGCCCTCCTGGACAAAGGCGCTGGTAATCAGAAACGTTTTTCCCTTTTTTTCCACCCGCAAAAATTGCAGATTGGTCCGCAAGGCCCGGAATGCCTCCGTACCCATGGATCCGGGCTTGAAGTGTGTCACCAGATCCCGCGTGCGGGTCCTCTCCGGCTCCCTGTGCTTTTGGTTACTTTTTTTGTCACTTTCCTCACCCACCAAAAGCGGGATAACACCCAGTACAGGTACCTGCAATACTTCTTCAACATCTTCTATTCTGCCCATCGAGGTATCAAACACCTCTGCCAGAAAGGCAAATACAACCCCGATGATCAGGCCCATCACCAGCCCGGTTGATACAATCAGTATTTTGGATGGAATGTTGGCAGGTTGATTAGGCGGCACGGCCGGTTTGACAATGGATACCTGTTCGATTTTGCTGGACTCGGTAATTAATGTTTCCTGATATTTTTCCTTGAGCTGCGAATACAATGAGGCCTGCAGGTCAACCTCTCTTTGAAGTCTGACCAGCTGAAGCGCTTTCTCCGGTAGGCGTTTGTTTTCTTCACTCAGGCGGGTAAGTTTATCCGCACGATTTTTCACTTTCGCTTCGAGCGATCCGAGTAAGGTGTTCAATTCTTTTTCGGCCTCATAGATGATGGCCCGTATCTGGTTATCGACTTCCCGCACCTGGGGATGCTTGGCCGTGAAATCAATCAGCAGGGTCTGGCGTTTGATAAAAAGCTCGCTTAGCTTTTGCTTGTAAGTGTATAACGGCGAATCCTTGCCGGTCGAGAAAAACACTTCTTTAAAGCGTCCTATCGAGCCTTTTCTGCTGGAATCCAATGCCTTTAACTGAGTGGCGACCTCCTCTGCCTCCGATTTAATATTTTCGTATTCTTTTTCAACGGCGTAGAGCTTATCCAGGGTATTCTGGGTCTGGGTATCCATCGAAATCAGGGCGTAACCTTCTTTAAATGCCTGAAGATTTTGCTCAGCTTCTTTCAGTTTAGCGGACGTCAAACTCAGCTGTTCCTCGATAAATGTTTTGGTCTCATACGTCTGTTTGTTTCTTTCATGGGTGTTGTAATCCCGATAGCCGCGCGCAAATCCGTTGGCGATGGCGGCGGCTTCAACCGGGTCTTTTAACGTAACTTTTATGTCGATAATATTGGTGCCTTCCTGGTGTTCGGCCTCAACAATCGCTTTTAGTTGCTGAATGACAGACAGATGCTGTTTGTTGCTGCGGATATCATCCTCTGAAATATCTTTGGGTATTTTACCCAGTATCTGGGCTGTCTTTGCCAGTACAGGGAAACCCTGGATAATGTAGGCGTGGGTTTCCATATTCTCAGCCTGAGCCCAGTATGCGCCCGTCAGGATGGATCCGATGTTGGCCGATCGGTCGATTTTTATGGCGGCAACGGCCTCGTAAAGCGGCACAGGCTCTTTGAACCGGGCAAATCCATAGCTGCAAATGCCCACCAGTACGATCAGAAAAAGGATTGGCGCTTTTCGTTTGCGGATAATCTGCCAGTATTCTCTCAAATCTACGTCATATTGCGCCATTATGGCCAAACCTTAAACATATTAAGAAATACGGTTAAATTAAAAATAGGGTATGAAAAATCCCTGGCTCCCGGAGCTATATCAACATAAAATTGCTATCGAATTGGAAGTGCTTCAGTCATTATCTTGAATCACATCATAGGCGCGATCCCAATCGTTGACAACCCGCGCCGGCCAGAGGATCAGCTCCAGCAGCGGCCTGATTCGCTTGGCAAAGATATTGACACTTCCCAGACCGGTGCGGGGCACATATATCATATCCCCGCTTACAAGCGTGATATTTTGAGATTGATCACCTTCTTGGATTAAACGCTGTAAATCAGCAGAGATGACCTCCGGCTTGGTAATGTCCCCCCGAACCACCCGTGTTTCCGGAGTCGCAGCGAATACAGTGGGGCCGCCGGCTTCCGAGATCGCATCGATCAGACGCATATTGGGATTTGTAAAATCAACGACTCCCGGCTCTTCGACTTCACCAAATACGTACACGCGGTTGTCGTCTTTGGACAGGGTCGGGATAAACACCAGATCGCCTTCATCCAGGACAAAATCCGTGCCGGGCTCTCCCTGATGAATGGCTTTGAATAAGTCCAGAGAAATGGAATCGCCGCTTCGGCGACGAATGTTAACAGCGGTCAGGTTTGCATTTTCGGTAGGTCCACCGGCCTTGGTGACCAATTCAAGCAGGGTTGTCTTGCCATTAAGGCGGTATTTACCCGGCCCTGATTTCGATGTTTGTCTGTAAGCGATGGCCCCCAGCAGGGTGACGGATTTACTTTTATGCTCTTTGACCACCACATCGATCTTGGGTCTTCTGATATAGTTTTTCAGACTGTGAGTCAGTTTACGGTCCAGCTGACTGGCCGTCAGGCCATCAACACGTATATCATCAACATAGCGGAACGATATTTTTCCATCGGGACGAACGACCATTTCTTCTTTGGTCGAAACCGTCCCTTCCCAGTATGTAATTTCAAGCACATCGCCCGGCCCGATTTTGTACTCAGCGACCCCATTGACGGTTGTAAAAACGTTGTTTTCCGCAGGAACCGCCAGGATGGCCATCTGATCAGCAGTCGGCAGCGGTTCAATTTCCATTCGGCGAGATTGGATTGCAGGGCCGGTGTTGCCGGGCCAAATCTGAATACCTTCACCGTAGTTGGCCGCACAAATATCGCGATAGCCGTCGGCATTCAAATCAGCCGCATTCATTTCATAATAAATCCCCGTTTGCGGGAACTGCCCTTCATAGACCGCCCAATTATCATTGCCTAAATTTGTCCAGGCCAGGACACCTTTGGCGTCTAAAGAACCGGCCACAATATCGTCCAGGTTATCGCCATTCAGATCAATGGGCAGCACTTTCCAGAAACTGGGTGATCCCGCCAGGGGATATTCGGCCTCTCTGTTCGTCGATTCAACTTTGAGGCGCCTTTTGAGAAACTGGATGGGCCCAAAACTCTTAGCAAATTTACCTTTTCCATCTCCCAGGAAAGTGTGAATTCCCGACAGGTGGGTGGCTGCCAGAATGTCCGGATTTCCGTCGTTGTTGAGATCGCCGATGCTCACGCCGTAATAATTTGCAGTATTCAGCGGTGGCGTCGATGACCATCTGCCGCTGCCGTCTCCCAGCCAGACCCTCAGCGAGCCGTGCTGACCCCAGCCGGCACCGACCAGATCCGGGATGCCGTCTTTGTTCAGGTCCGCCACCGCCACGTCCATGTAACGCCCGAGAGTTGTCGGGCCGCTCTCCACAATCCATCCTCCCCTGCCGTCTCCCAGCCACACCTGGATGCCGGCATGCTTGTCCTCGGTGGTATTCGCTGCGATGACATCCATGTGACCGTCTCCGTTCACATCTGCGGTGGCGATATTTTGATAATTGCCAATCTTAACAGGGCCGTTTTGCTGCTGCCACTGAC
>JASFIG010000335.1:0-5484 GCA_050122795.1 Desulfobacterales bacterium | reverse complement strand
CGAAGTCGAGAAGTCAGAATGACTTCTGGTATTAGATTGATATCCCTTAAAGCCATGTTACCGATCTCAAAGCCATTCCGAGTGCCAAAGCAAAAGGCGCTCCTTCTGTTATATCAGACAGATTTTTGTTAGCATCAAAATTGGAACTCAAAAGCGGATTGACGAGTTTTGTTGGGAGGCCGAGTCGCATCTCAAAGTACTGATCAAGATTTTCAATAACAGTCGCCAATCCATAGATATAAATGGCCGCAAAAGGCGGGTTTGAAAATTCAGATCGTACATAGGCCATAATTTGATGACATTCGTGAATCAACTCTTCAATATGAGGCGTACTAATCTGATAGATGACCTTCAGGATGTTATCTATTTCCGGGTCACCGTTGGATTGATTTTTTTGTTTTCGATTTTTTTGGTTTTCATAAAGAAGGCCATATTTTCGTAGAAACAAACTCGCCTTTTCTTTACCGTCCAGATGTTCAAAATTTTGTTGAAGATTTTCGATAAGGGATTTTGTTCCCCATTCAATATAGCGATTGGCAAGAATAAGATCCTTATGCACAATTGCAATCATGCTTCCAGTATAGCCCACATTGCATAAAACAATTGGATCTTCCGGGGCAAAAAATAAAAAATTATGCAAGCGAGACAAAGCGGATACACTGAAATCCACGACTTCAGCACTCAAACCGGATTGTTTTAGAATAGTTAGGTAATATTCTATGCGTTCTTTACGGCTCGCAACAATCGTTGCTTTATAGCCATTAGATGATGGTGAAGTAATCGACGGATAATCAATAACAGCTTCTTCAATGGAAAACGGCAAAAATTTTTCTGATTCACGAACCATGACAGCTTCTATACTTTCACCCGTATGAACGTTAAAACGAATGGGAAAGCTAAGCATTTCCTGGTATGGAATATGAACAACAACATTTTTGCCTTTAAATCTCTTAAATTCGGCAATCTGCTTTAAAACTGGCACAAGGACAGCATTAGATTCATTCGAATCCTTTGAGGCCCCGTTAAGGCTTTTGTGCCACAATCCCCGAACGGCCAGTCCCTGCCGACCCTTTTTCAATTGAGCCGCGTAAACATGGTTTTTGCCAATGTCCAGTCCGATGGGATATTTAGATTTCAGTTTTAGCATGATGCATCTTCAGCAGACCTGTCCTAATTGTGCCAAATAATTGACAAGACTCGACAAAAATCTGCCCTATATAAATTATAGGTATGGACGAACATCGTGATGTCAGCCATCTATAGCAATGGATTCCAACAGACTTAAACTTAAAAAGGAAGATGGTCCAGTGTTTGATAAAGGGTCATTTTATTCCCCGGCCACCTTCCGCACCCGATGCCCTTAGCTGCAAAGCTCATGCCATGCAAGTCGAGAAACAGGTTCGGCAAGCCGGGACTCGAAATGATGCTGGGGTTAAATCAGATACAATCAAATTAGCACTTAGGATATGTAGATCCTCACCTGATAATGCGGGTAGATCTCATTTAGAGCCCCAGGCAAAGTATGCAAAATATTTGCCGCTCCGGTTGACATCATTATCAGAACCTATTTGGAATCCATCGGCCTGCAACACCTGAATCCGGTTGCTTGCATTAGATCCCGACTTAAAATACATTGTTTCATCTAGCGCGCTGTCAATGGATGCCATGCGCTGAACCGAATCTTCGCCGGAATTAACGCATCGAATGATGACATATTCAGGTTCAAATCCCAGGCCGGTGATTTCTCTTCCGTCAACAGCGTCACCCCAATAGCCGCTGAATTTTTGCTGTCCCTCTATGTCCGGCCAGCACACATAATGAAAGATCTTGCCACTTTCGTTCACCCTTTTATCACTGCCAACCCTAAAGCCATCAAAAGGAACCGGCGTCGTCAGACAGTTATACAATGCACCGCCATTGTCGAAATTAAACGATGCGTTCGATGATGGCGATCGATGCACGACCTCTTCTTTGGACTCGGGCATCACGATGATCAATTTGGGCTGGAAGCCGCCCATGCCGCTGATGATTCTGTCACTCGAGCCATCCCCCGTGTAGCTGCCGATTTTCATTTCCCCTGGAACAGCTTTAAACGCCGCAAAATAAATATTTTTGCCGCTACCATTGACGCTTTTGTCACTGCCAACGGTGAATCCGTCGCTATCAAGGGATTGGATCATATTGCTTTTAAGCGCGTCACCGCCTTCCATGACCTTGCTTGCGTCGCCGCTCATCGTGGAAGTTCGGATGACAGCTACTTCTGAATCGTCAGATTTGATAATGACAACGTCGGGCTGAAACCCCAACCCGGTAATAGATCGATTGTCCATTCCATTGCCGGAATACGTGCCTGTATACATCGTTTTGGGGGGCTCCACCTCAATGGTGACTTCGTCAAAAGAGGCCCGTTCTCCATCATCGGCGGTCAGCCGAAACACATAGGTACCTATATCAGAAACCTGTATCTTGGTGTCCTCTTGGGATCCATCTCCAAACACAACCGTCCCCGGACCGCTGACCAGAGTCCAGGTGGTTGTTACAGCAGCCGGTGGGTTGGGCAGGCCGTCATCGGTGACGGTGCCATCCAGACTGGTTTCCATTGTGGGGAAAATCAGGGTTTGATCCGGACCCGCGTCTACGACCGGCGCAAGGTTGCCGCCACCGCCGCTTCCTGTGCCTGTCCCGCCGGTTTTGGGTACATGCGCCTCGGCAAGATCAAATGCCAATTCGTTCTGGACCGAGATGTCTGACTCAAGGAGAATGCCAGGATCGCCCTTTAGCCGCTCACCGTCCCAGAGGGAATAACGAAGATCATTTGTATTAGTTTCGACCAGAAGGATGATCTTTTCCGATTGGGAGATGGGAAGAAGGCGAACCAACCAGGGTTGGTTTTGAACGTCCGGTCCCGGCTCTACTGTACTATCAGCAAGGGCTGTGCCCTTTTTCCATGCGAGGGACCGCACGATCGGTGAACCCGAACTCCATGGGACCCAGACAACCAGCGCATCTTCACCAGTAGTCTCCCAGGCAACATCAACACCCTGTCGGACTTGATTGGCATTGTCGGTCTCGACCTCGCGGGAATCAGGCCAGGCCGTCCCATCCCAGATACCGACTTGAACGTCATAGAACTTGTCTACCCCGGCCACAACAATGTGATCGCTGGTCGGATCGCCGGCAGCGCGAAGGAAATATACGTTATCAGGAAAAATGGGAACGATATTTTCAGCGCCCAACGTGACGCCGTTCCAGACACGGAATTTGGGAGTCGCCGACCAAATAGTCCAAATCACCAGCGCGTCGCCGCTCTGCTGTTCATAAACAATCTGCACGGTACCAGGTTGGTCTGAGTACGTGCTAGTCTCAAGCACTCCCAAATCCGTAAACACCGATCCATTCCATAGAAAAAGCTGAAGATCGAAAAGCGAGTTCACAGTGGCAATCAGGATTTGATCATTGCCTGGGCATGAAGCCATGACAACCAACCTTGCTGCGCCGCCCGCAAGATTAAAGGCGGGCTGGGCGGTGGCATGGAGCCAGGCAGTGCCGTCCCAGACATTATAGCGCACCGTGGCTGTCCCATCGGTGCGACCGACTACCAGTGCCCGGCCGGATTGGTTCTCATAGGCAATGTCGAAGCATTTATAATTTTTGTTGGCATCCTGGCCGAATGCGTGCGGATTGCCCCAGGATGTGCCATCCCAAACCACGAAGTTGATGTCATCCGGGCCGTCGATTGAACCCATAATGATTTCTTTGCGAACCGGACAGCCCTCCATCTCTACCCAATACACTGTGGGTATGGGTATATTCGGCGTGTCGGCTGGATCGGTCCAATGGGCGCCGATCAAACGACGATATTGTATGGTAGGCGTCGTTTTTCTCGCATAAGCAGTTAAGACATTGGAAGGGATAATGTATTGCACATAACTTTGCTGGGTGGCAATATCTCCCATGGCGCCCACCGTTGCTACGGTGGCAAAGGTGGTCTCGGTGGGCATTCGTACTTTGTACCCATAGCGTCTATCCCCCAGTGAATGCATGTAGTACTTATTGAATTCCGGTGCAAATTCAGGATCGTTTAGCATGCACCACAATGCGTGGTTGGCGGCACTTTCAGCGAGATAATGCGCCTGCATGCTCGTCCTGCGGTTCAGCGTGACAGACGACATAAGGCCGACCTTGTAAATGAAGGCCAATCCCATAGTGCTTAAAATGGCCAGCAGCACTAGAATGGCCACATAACCGAGTCCGGCTTGCGATTTAATGAGTATGTTGAATCGGGATATTTGCAAAAGGACTTCCTTACTTCACTCTTTTTCCGGTTTTCTGAAATGTGTTCCTGGGGTAAACATATTCTGTGAAAGTGATACTTTCACCATCATCGCCGGTCAGCGTCAGGGCGATTAAGATTTTTCCCGGGGCTTCGTAGTTAACCTGAAAGGATGTGACATGCGTTGACAGGTCGGTTGCCTGTCCCAATTTCGGTATGGATTCCCGGAGCGTATTGGTTCCGCTGTCGAAGCGATATACCACGGGAAAGAGTCCGGTCTCGGCAATGGTTCCATCTTCATCATCATCCCACACTTCACCTTCATCGATTTGGCCATCTCCGTCGTCATCGATGCCAGCAATTCCCGGTGCGCCATCGGCATTCGAGTCTGCAGATATATCTTCGTCGATGTTGCCATCACCGTCGTTGTCAACACCATCGAGTGGATCCTCATCCGCAAACGATCCCTCATCATCATCGCTGTTTCCAAATCCTTCATCAATAAAACCGTCACCGTCATCATCGACGCCGGCGATGCCATGAACACCATCCTCGTCCATGTCAAAAGCAGTGTCCTCGTCAATTCGTGGAAAAAGAGGGTCATTAAAGTAGTAGTCGTCGTCGTCATTGATGCGACCTGAAAAGGCCAATATGTCTCTTGTCGGTGAATGTGCGTTGGGAATTAAGAGGTAAGTAGAGCGTCTGACCCCATCGGTCATCCGTTCCATGGCAATCAAGCCTTCATGATAAAGCTGGAATCGCGCCGAGCCGTTTTTGTGGGATTCGAAAAGTACGGACAATAAGGGTATGGCAGCGGCTGCAATGATTCCCAATATCGCCGTGGCAAAAAGAAGCTCAACCAGGGTCAGGCCTTTGTGATCGAATCGTTTCATATTTTGCCTACACAACCCTCAGGATCGATTAAGATGGTTGTCAGGCTGTGATGGGTCGATCCGGCCACGGACACTGTCACCTGTTTTGCCGTCGGCTCCGGGATGGTGTCGCCATCCAAATCAATTGGCGACACATTCCAGTTGATCGTATAACTTTGTCCTTTCACCGTAACGATCTCCGATCCATTGCTGAGTTCTGCAAATGGTTTTCCAGCCAGCAATTCAATCCGACTGCGCAGATAGCCGTCTAACGGCATGCGCACCGCCTCTTCATCGATAACCGCATAAGAGCTTGAATACAGATACATTATTACCGAC
>JASFIG010000334.1:0-5486 GCA_050122795.1 Desulfobacterales bacterium | reverse complement strand
CCTTCCAGGCTTAAATGGTCTTTGAGCGCCTGTCTGACATGTCGGGCTTGAACCAGGGATGAATTCTCAAAAATAGCCTCAAATTCGGCGGATTTGATCACGCCGTTTATCGGCCGCAAAATACCGCTCAATTTTCCGTCTGATGCCCGGCATCGCAGTTCTTTAATGATTTCAAGAACAGCACGTTTATCAAATTCGCGTTCCTGCAGCTTAAAATCCGCAGGCAGAGATTTACCGTAAATCGTTTCACTGCGCTGCCTGACGCTTTCATAGCCTTCGGCCGCAATCACATCCCCCCAGGAATCCTTGAATTCGATGCCCAGGTTGATAATTTCCTGTTTAACGTATTGTGCGACCTGACGGATGTTGTCAGTCGTCTCCGGCACGGCACTTTCCATGCGGATAATTTCGCCTTTATCTTCGATGCGGCTCAGAAAAGCACCTTCACCTTCCTGTTGAAGATGCTGTAGGGTATCGTGGTTGCAGCAGGCAACGATGATATTATCGGCCTTTAAATGATTTTCCGAGCGATCGGCAGCCCCGCTGCCGGTATTGCGCCCACCTTCAAGGATGTAACGCTTGTTTTGCATCACTTCCAGCAATTCTGCCATGTATCCGACCTTGATCAGGGTTTTTAATTCATCGATATAAATGATCGGCGATTTGGCGTGGGCACCCAGATACGTCCGTTTATGGCAGGGCGTTTCAAGGTTGCCGGATTGGTAAGGATCATGGCGAAATCCGCCCTTCATGTTTCGGGCATCCGGTTCGGATACGCGCGCCATCAGGTCTTTATCTTTACGCGGATCGTATAAAATATCTGGCACCATGTCATACAGATGTTTGACCGCATTGCGGCGATCTGCAATGGACTCTCTTTGAATTTTTTCCTGAGCGCTGTGATTGTTTTCCTGCATATACATGAAGATGGCGCCCATACCCGTCAGCCCGGCAGCTATAAAAGCCGGTGAATAAAAAATCCCGGCTCCGGCAGCCAAAACGGTGGCCCACAGGAGCGCTCTTTTGGCTTTGCGGGCGGATTGAATTTGATCGGTAAGATTGAACTCCTCAACCGCATCTTTGGCCGCATCAATTGCCTGATTGAAATTATCCAGTAACGGTTCGATGATATGGGGTTTTTCGTAAGCAACGCGCACATGGTTTTTATCTTTTCCGGGATAGGCAATGATGGCTTCCGGAGGTCGCAAATAATCACCCAGCGATACTTCCAGGACTTCCTTGAACATGTTGGCCAGCATGGACTTGCCGGTTCCCGGCCTTCCAACCATGAGAATGTGCCCCCGGTTCTGAGCAATCTTGCGAATCGCCCGTTTGGCCTTATCCTGAAAAATAACCCGGTCAACCGGATCCGCGGGGACCTCGATTTGAGCGGTATCCGAAAAAAAATCAAGCCGATCCTCAAGGGTTCGAGGATACTCCAGGAGCTCTTTTATCCATTCGTAGTCATTGCGTTTGTAATCACTCTTCATGGTTGAAACCTTCTATGGAGTCCAGCAGATAAAACATTCCGGCTTCAGAACCCTTAACGCGATTTTGAATTTCGTTATGGACTTGCGGCAGTTTGTTGCGAAGTATTTCAAGGGCCCGCAAATCATGTAAAACGGATATCAACGTGGTCATGTTTTCTTCAAAGCCATTGTATTGCGGGATATAATTAAACGAAATTCCGATTTGCATATAATTCAGCGCGGGTCGAATTAAATTACGCTGATTGAGATCGATTTTATTGGCACTCAGAATATCGCGATAAATTCTGGGAAACGGAGACTTGGCATAATTGACTTCAAGCTTTAGATTAAAAAACAGCTTAACCGGTTTGGCCTGGCCTTGAATGCAATTTTTAAAAGCTGAAATCAATTTTACGTCGTCGGCCAGGGCCTGCTGCAGCAAAAACAGGTATTTCAGCAGGTCGGCATCATCCAGACTGAATTCGACCGTATTGCTTGAATTCAAAACACAGCATTGCGCCTTCTGATTGCGCTCAAAGACCACCAACCGGTGGGTGTGGTCGGGTCTGTACGTACTAAAATCGAAGCCGCGCATTTCAAACAGACCATCGCCAATATATGCTTTGCGCAGCAGCACCCCCACATTTTTAGAGAGATAGTTTTGCATGTATCTTAATTTTTCTTCAATGCTGCCCTGAAGCTTTAAATAGGTAAGGTTACCGCCAAGATCTTTGCAGATTCCGATAACATGCGCGATCCGATGGGGGTCGAGTTGTGACAGGCGCCGGCTAACAGAATCATAAGCGCGCAATGATTCATAAATGTGCGCTAAATGGTTTTGAAGGGTTTTGTCTTTGAGCGGCGGAATCCATATCTTGCAATGGGATACGAGCACTTCCGGCGGGATCATGTGGCTGTTCCATACACTGCGCAGTCGCCCGGGCAAGAGCCGCTTTAATTTTTCAATAATTCGGGTGGTTGTCCGTTGGGGATAATGGATTTCGCAGCCGATGAGCCGTTTTTCAATTTCAATGGGCTGCGGATTTAACAGGTAGCAGCCAAAGTCGGATATCTGATATTCCCGCACGCTTGCATTGTCTATTCCTGCGTCGATTTGACTCAGATCAAATTGGGATTCCCGGCCTTCGGAAATGACCCAGATATCCGTTCTCGATCCGTCAATTCGTTGTTGGTTTTTTGGTGCTGTCACCGGACGTTTCCTTTTATCAGTGACGTGTAAATAGGTGCTGGTACAGATCGACCTCGATATCCGATCGTTATGGGCTCTGCGCTATTACAAACGGGCCTCGCTGTAATGCCGATCGGAGTTGATTACCACCTGAATAGAATTAATATCGGTAAAATTTTTAAATACTTGAAACTTAAAACCACAATTTTGGACAGGCCCCGAACAAAACCGTTTTGACATCGTGCTCACCCGTCAACAAAACCCCGCGCGGAATCATCCTGAAAATGGCAGAAAGGGCTGACTCCTGAATGTCAAAACCGTGACTCCGGAAAAATTTGCTCAGCAAACACCAGCCCGGCCTTCAACCTGCGATCAGGCAACCTGCTGATATCAAACAAATATTTTTAGTTTCAACATGAGCCTGTTTTTGGTACAAATCTTGCTATGATGTGTATAACCAATAAACGCATAACAAATATAGGAGGTTTCGACATGTTTTATAGATGGGTTCTCGTTGCTTTTTTCGGTCTGTTCCTGATCAGTTGTGCCACCATGCCGCCCGGTGGTGCCCTCCAGCCGCAAGAGGTTGTCGTTAAAGTCCAGGCGGCGGATCCAACCAACGTAAAAGTCAGCCATAAAGATGATGTCGAGCGCATCAACAAGTCCATGGAAGTCCCCAATCAGGAAGGGCACCTTTCACAGCTGTCTTTTATTTCCAAAGACAAAGCCTTTGTTAAGATTTTTTCGGGTCTGTCGGTATCGGACGTCACTCGCCTGTGGAACGACCTGTGCGTACTGGAAAACAACACCAATATTCGGGACGTTAATTTGTTTATTAATTCACCCGGTGGGGACGCGTTTTCGGGACTTGCGCTGGCCGATCAGATCGAACGCGCCCGTCGCAAGGGGTTCCGTATTACAGCCCATGCATCCGGTATCATTGCCAGTGCCGCCGTACCTGTTTTTGCGGTTTGCAATCAGCGCTATGCCGCCCCCGGTACCATTTTTATGGTGCATGAAGCGGCTCTATGGAAATGGCCGGGACGCGAGACCGCATCGGATATTCGCTCTCAAAATGAATTGATGAGTCTGTTGCGCGAGCGCTATATCAGCAAACTGACCGCTAATACCAAATTAGACAAGGGCAAGTGGGAAGAGCTGGAAAAGAAAACAACGTGGTTTAGCGTGGAAAAAGCATTGGATTGGGGCCTGGTCGATAAGATCGAATAGTAAATCAATGGCGCCCCGGTAACGGTTAATTACAGACAACGCTGGAGATATAGATTGCTCGCCCATATGCAAATGGCTCGCTTAACATGTGCTGCGCTGATTGAGCGCCGCAGCATTCCGGTCACAGTCGCTGCCCGGCAGGGCCTTGGGCCTGAAAGGCATAAGACCGGTGAAAACAAAATCATGAAACTGTCTCCAGCCGGCAACCCGAACGTATATCGTCGAAACCAACCGCATTCCTAGCGCAGTATCGCTTAACATTGCAAGAGAGAGGGCCTGAGCGCATACACAAAGGCCTCTCTCTTTTTTTTAAGATGGCCGATTAGTGATGTTGTGGATACTGTCTTAAAAATTGATCCACCAGATAATCGCGGATGCGCTTGCGCGCCTCTTCGGTCAGATCCTCAAATTCAAGGCCTACCTGCAGTGTCCGGCCGGCCGGGTCCAACTCGGTGGCCCAATCCACCCGCCCGCGGACCCAGTGCGGCCTTTCGGAAGCCGCATGATGGTGCCGGGGGATCAGGGTATTGAGATCAATACCAACCTTGTGATTTGCAGCGGATAGTGCCTTGATTATCGCTTCTTGCTCTGATTGAATCTCCAGACAAATGCCACCTTGACTGATATTTTTAGTCGTTAGCATAATGGTCTGGCTGCTCGGATTTCCCGTAATCTTTATTCTTACCGGTAGCGCTTTTTCGAGTCGAACATAGGCTCTGCGTTCTGGGCCGTTAAATCGTTCAGTTGTCATTTCCACTCTCCTTGTCTCATGCAGATCGGTACCGCAAGGCCCCCGTTCCTGTCAGGCCTAAGCAACGCAATGGCAAACCGTTCACAAGTGTTAACACGCAGCAAATCGGGTTATATCGATTTTGGAGCCATCAGATTCATCAATACAATTGTATCGGCTAAAATCAATAAAAGCTTCAATGGTATTTTTTCACAGAGGAAGGCTTATTTTTTGAAGCGCATTTTCATCAATAAAATCCGGTGAGAGGCTGTTTCTGAGCGCAGGGTTTTCTTGGAAACGACAATATCGAAATCGGCATGAAAAAAGTCAAAAAGATTCTGGCCGCTTTTTCTGATTTCCCAGGCCAGAATGATCTGGCCATCGGGCTTCAAATGAGATTTGAAGAGTTGCAGCAGCGCTTCAAGATAACGTTTCTTATAGGCCACTTCAGACCCGACAATACAATCAAAGCGCTTTTTCAGCTCTGGCTGCAGCCAGTCCAGATGAATTACCCGAAGATCCTTGCAATTATTACGATAAGCGTTGGCCCGGGCAAAATTTAATGCATCCGGATTATATTCCGACAGGGTAATCCGATGTCCGAAGGTCGCCGCGACAATGCTGACCAAGCCAACGCCAGCGCCAATTTCTAGAAACTGCTTGTTGGGATCAACCGGCATTTCAGCAAGATATGCCGACAGAACCCACGAAGCGCGCCAGATTTTGGCCCATAGCGGAAAATCATGCAGCAGATCATGCGGGTCGATAAAGCGGAACAGGTATTTAGGCAACAGAAGATGAAAGGTCCTGTCGTTAACCACGATATCGGTGGTTTCAGTTTCATAGGTTTTGTAAAATTCTTCGATTA
>JASFIG010000333.1:0-5495 GCA_050122795.1 Desulfobacterales bacterium | reverse complement strand
GTTTGTGCCGGGTAAGATAAAAATTGCGTTTAAGGTCCAGGCCGTTAACTTTTAGCGCACTTAATTTACCTGCCTGAATATCTTCGGCCACGGCCAGTGTCGAAAGAATGGACACGCCAACTCCGTTTTTGATTCCCTGACAAATAGCCTGGGTGCTGCCCAGTTCAGCAATGACCTTTAAATCTTCAACCGCATAGCCCTGATTGCGAAGGCTTTGATGCAAGGATGTCAGGGTTCCGGAGCCGCGCTCTCGTATAATAAAAGGCTCGGTCACAAGTTGTTGCAACGACACTTTGTTTTTTCCGGCCCAGCGATGTCCGGCCGGTACAATCAAACCCATCTCATCTGATAAAATTACCTTTTGATCAATTTTTTGAGATGCTGCCCGGGCGCCGACAATTCCCATTTCCAGATGTCCTTCTAAAATGCGCTCGATAATATCAGCCGTGTCTCCAATAACTAAAGAAATGATGACTTCCGGATAGATATTTTTAAAGTCAGCGATCAATTGCGGCATCAAATAGGTTCCGGGTATGGTGCTGCCGCCAATAACCAGCCGCCCTCGAATGTTCCCGTTGTACTCCGCCAGCGCCGACTCGGTGGCATCCCGCAGCGCCAGGATTTTTTTCGCATGGCCATACAACAATTCTCCGGCTTTTGTGGGAACCACTTCTTTGGTCAGACGATCAATGAGTCGACAGTTAAAATGATTTTCCAGGTCTTTGATGTGGCTGCTAACGGTTGGCTGAGAGAGATGTATTGTTTTTCCGGCTTTGGAAAAGCTTTTATGTTCGATGACTTTGCAGAAAATATGGAGCTGCCAAAGATCCATCAGTATATCCGATTGAGCGCTCAGCGCTCAATTCAGGTTATTCGTTATCGGTTATTTGTTATTTATACAAGCGGTATTGAATCCGTTTTGACGTATCATCTACAATCAAAAACAAATAACGAATAACTATTAACAAATAACGCCTCGATTGAGTTAACTCTCAAGCGAGGCCCTATTTAATTTTTGCCGCTTGGCCCGGATCCTGTATCGAGATTGAATTTTTGTACCAGCTTTTTTTGAACCAGCCGCGGCACCATCCCTTCAATGTTGCCGCCGAATTGAATGGCCTCTTTAATAATCGAAGAGCTTGTAAAGATCCAGCGCAACCCGGTCATTAGAAAAACCGTTTGCACCTCGCGATTTAAGCGTCGGTTCATTAAAGCCATCTGGAATTCATACTCAAAATCTGACATGGCGCGCAGCCCCCGCAAAATGGCGTGCGCTTTGCGGTGAGCGGCATAATCCACGAGCAGGCCGTCAAAACTATCGATTTCAACGTTTTTGAATTTCTTTAGGCAATCTTTGAGCATCTCCAATCGTTCTTTGAGGTCAAAAAGATACTCCTTGTTTGGATTGTACAGAATCGCAACGATAATCTTGTCAAATATTTTTAAGCCTCTTTCAACAATATCAAGGTGGCCGTTGGTTACCGGATCAAAGGATCCCGGGTAGATGGCAATTTTAGGCATCTTTAATCAATCCTTTTCCTCTGGGGTTAGTTACGGTGGATGGTGCAAACGGCCGATAAATAATGATTATTCGACCGATTGATACATAAAATTCATACCATATAAATTAAAAAAGAAACAAGCGTTTTTCCATACCTGCGCTGGTCGGTCATTTCGAATTCAGGCCGGTTTGCGGGAATCGGTTCACGGGGTGAGTGCTCGACGGACAGCCGGGCACCATTGACCAGGCACTGGCTTCGAGCCAAGTGGGATAAGGTTGGCCGGATCAGATCCTCGTTGTAAGGCGGGTCTATAAAAACCAGATTAAAGGCGGGTCTGTGTGATTGGAGAATATTTAAATTGTCCCGTATGTTCCATTTAATGGTGCGGGTTCTGTTCTCGAGCGAACATTTTTTTATATTGTTTGCCAATGCGGCCAGGGCCGTTTTATGATCTTCTGCAAAAAAAACCGATTTCGCTCCCCGGCTTAAGGCTTCAATCCCCATTGCACCGGTGCCGGCATACAGATCCAGGACGCACGCATCCCGCACGGTATCGCCAAGGATGTTGAAAATGGACTCCCGCACCCGGTCAGACGTTGGCCGTGTTTTATTCCCGGCCACGGTCACCAATTTTCTGCCCTTCAGCTCCCCGCCGATAATCCGTATGCTCAAAATTTCCAGACCCTTTTAAGAATAATTTCACAAAGTATATTTTGAAAATATAAACCTATCTCAAAAATAGTGCATAAGGCTTCAGGGCAAGGCCTACCGTGAATTGAAAACGGAGCGTACACCTCGTGGCTGGAAGCCACTCCCACCAATCTTTTCCTTTACTATTGCTTGTTTATTCATGTTTGGTGAACAAAGTGGGTGCGGCATCTTGCCGCGATAAAATAGTATTTCAATTCGCGGTAGAACGCAACACTGGGCACTTATGCGCATTTTAGAGATAGGTTTTAATTGAGGCTTTTGATTTTTTTATGCAGATAACTCCGGCCCACCTTCATGGCCTTGGCAGTTTTGGTAACATTGTTCTCGTTTTGAACCAATTTGATTTTTATAAATTCCTTTTCAAATGCTTTTTTGGCCTGTTTAAAATTATCTATTTTCATAAACGGTGCTGAAGCGGCATATGAAGGATGGGTCAAACCACCGGGGCGGTACGAGTCCGGTATATCTGTGACATCAATAATATCTTGCTCGACCATGATGGCCAGTCTTTCAACCAGGTTACGCAATTCTCTGACATTGCCCGGCCAGGCGTAATTGCTCAGCGTGCTGATGGCCGCAGGACTCATCGTTTTGCGTTTGCTGCGATTCTGAACGGCAAATTCCACCAGGAATGCCTCGACCAGAAGCGGAAGATCCTCGATGCGTTCTCTTAAGGGGGGCACGTCAATTGGAATCACATTCAATCGATAATACAGATCCTCTCGAAACGTTCCCTTTTCGATTTCCTTTTCCAGGTTTTTGTTGGTGGTGGCAATCACCCTCACATCAATGCTAATCATTCGGCTCCCGCCAACGCGTTGAATCTGCTGTTCCTGCAAAACCCGTAGAATTTTGGCCTGAGAGCTTAAACTCATATCACCGATTTCATCTAGAAATATGGTGCCATTATTGGCCAGTTCAAATTTGCCTATTTTTTTGGCGGTCGCTCCGGGGAACGAACCTTTTTCATGGCCGAACATTTCACTTTCCAGAAGTTCATCCCGGATGGCCGCACAACTGACGTCAATCAGGGGCTGGTCGACCCGCGGGCTGAGCTGATGAATGGTGCGTGCCACCAGTTCCTTTCCGGTGCCGTTTTCTCCGCTGATCAGTATCCAGGTGTCGGTTGGCGCTGCGACCTCAATGTTTTTCCTTAAAACCTTGGTCCTTTCTGATTCTCCGTCAATTGAATGTTTTTCCAGTGTCTTGGTTCGAAGGTATTTATTTTCTTCTTCCAGGCGTTTGAAATTGAGCGCATTGTTTATACTTAAAATGATCTTATCAATTGAAAGGGGCTTCTCGACCAGGTCAAAGGCACCCAGTTTGGTGGCTTTAACGGCCGTTTCAATCGTCCCGTGACCTGTAATAATGATGACCTGAATTTGGGGATTGATTTTTTTTATTTCCTTCAGGGTTTCAATTCCATCCATCCCCGGCATCCAGATGTCGAGCAAAACAAGGTCCGGCGATTCCGATTCAATGGCTTTGAGCGCGTCATAGCCGTTGACCGCGGTTGAAATCTCAAACCCCTCATCTGAAAGCAATCCACTTAATGACTGAACAATTGACTGCTCATCATCAACAATTAATACCGATGCTAGCATTGCGTTCCTCTTTATGACTGCTCGCCCAGTTGTATTATAAGGCCCTACATTTCGGAGTTTTTGAACTGCTCCTGGCCTCTTGCCGCTGGCTGCCGACTGAACAAATAGATGCGTAATTGTAATATCATCATGACCCGTTGCTATGGGCGGGGATAAGCCCTGCCCTTACAATTTTGCACGGCAATCGATTTCTCAGAGGCGCGCTAAGAGGGCCCACCCGCATTCTGAGCCAGAGACCAGCAGCCAGCAGCCAGTGGCCAAGCTTTAAATTTACACCGGCAGCTCAATGACAAATTTTGCGCCTTTGGGGGCGTTGTCCTGCACATTTATCGTCCCATTGTGATCTGCGATAATGGTGTTGACGATGGTCAGCCCCAGTCCCATTCCAGTCTTTTTCGTCGAAAAATTGGGCTGAAACAGCCGCGTTTTATCTTCATCGGAGATGCCCGGCCCATCATCGGCAACTTCCATCCGAACCTTTTTTAAAATCGGATCATGGGTCACGCTGATGGTGATATGGCCGGCGCCTTTTAGAGCACTTATCGCATTGTCAATCAGGTTGATCAGGGCCTGCTTCATTTGCTGGTGATCCAGATTTAGAATCGGGATGTCACGGGTATTGTTGATCTTGAAATTAATCCCCGGATGCCCTTCACGGTAAAGCGCGACTGTTTCTTCAATAATCGGCACCAAATGAGAGGGAACGGGATTGGCACTGGGAAATCGTGCAAAAGACGAAAATTCATTCACCAGATTGCGAATCAGCTCTACCTGGCTGATGATGGTTTCGGTACATTCTTCAAATATAGTGTCATCCACAAACTGCGCGTATTTTCGTTTGAGCCGCTGTGCGGAAAGAATAATCGGCGTCAACGGATTCTTTACTTCATGGGCAATGCGTCGGGCCACTTCGCGCCAGGCCGCCATGCGCTGGCCTTTTTCCAGTTCGGTCAGGTCATCAAACACCATCAACGTTCCCATGTGTCTGCCACCATCGTCCTTGAGCGCATTTACAGATACCAGAAAGCTTCGCGGTCTGCCTTCAATGGTCAGTTTTAACGGTAACTCAATCGTGTCGCCACTGGAAAAAGAAAGGTTATCCAGAATTTCATCGGCCAGTTCCAGAAACGCCCCGTCCAGTAAATTTTTATAGCTTTTGTTCAGGATCTGCTCGGATTTGAGATTCAGCATCTTTTCAGCGGATTTGTTCATGGTCGATATAATGCCCTTGGCATCCAGCGTGACCACGCCGGCGGATACACTTTTTAAAACGATTTCCATAAATTGTCGCTTCTCTTCGATTTCGATATTCTGGTGCCGCAACATCCTGGCGGATAGCTCCAGTTGCTCGCGGCTGAGCCGAAGATCCTGGGTCATCTGATTAAAGGATTCCACCAGGTTGCCAAATTCATCATCGCTGACCGGATCAATCGTGTAATCGAGATCGCCATCTGCCAGCCTCCGGGTCCCTTCGGCCAGCTCTTTAATCGGAAGACTGATCGAGCGCGCCATAAAGAATCCGAACCACACGGCACAAAAAAGAACCAGCAGGGCAACAATCGAAAGCGATATATAGTAGGTAATTTGAATCGGTTTTTTCAGCAGTTTGATCTGCTGATATTCCGTAAAACCCTGGCGAATGAACTGCAAATTTTCTGACAGATCCTTTGGGATCAGG
>JASFIG010000332.1:0-5511 GCA_050122795.1 Desulfobacterales bacterium | reverse complement strand
ATATGCCGATGAGTGCCCATTTGCCCGTGGTTATGCCGTCGCTTTTTGGCTGTCCGCGAGAGGCAAGCTCTTTCACCGATGCCTTGGCGATATGGGCTGAAATTTTGAATTGATTCATAACGAATGCAGTCAGCAACGACCGGTCACAGACAATGTTGATCAAGCGCGGGATGCCCTTTGAATATTTAAAAATGTGACGATAGGCGGCCCGGTCAAATTTTATGGCGGACTTCTGAGCGGCGATGTTGATGCGATACTGAATATATTCCTTGCATTCATTAAAGGTCAGGGGGCTGAGTTGGTAGCTAAGCGTAATTCGCTGGCCCACCTGCCGCAGTGCATGGGAATTGAGCATTTCTGATAATTCCGGCTGACCGACCAGGATAATCTGCAATAGCTTATCGCGATTGGTTTCCAGATTGGAGAGCAATCGCAACTGTTCCAAAACGTTGCGATTTAAATTTTGAGCCTCGTCAATCAGCAGGATGACTTTTTTACCGCTGGCCTTCTTTTTTATCAGGAAGGCATTCAGCATGTCGATCAAATCTTTTGTATTGTCACTGCGCGTTTGGATGCCAAATTCTTCGATGATGGTTCTGAGCAGCTGTTTGGGGCCCATTTTGGGATTGAAAATGTAAGCCGCCTCAACGCTGCCGTTCAGACTCTCAAGAAATGTTCGGCACAGCGTGGTTTTTCCCGTTCCGACTTCTCCGGTAATTTCGACGAATCCATCCCCCTGAGAGATTGCGTAATTCAAGTGCGCCATCGCTTCTTCGTGGCTTTTGCTTAAATAAAAATAAGCCGGATTCGGAACCAGTTTGAAGGGTTTCTCTTTAAAACCGAAAAACTTATTATACATCAAAAACCGCCTTCAATTTTGTTAGGGTGGTTTGTCGGCGTCCCAAAATAATATTGAAAACGATATCCTCGTTAAGCTTGCAAGATCCGCTCGGTCGCGCAGGTGTTTATGTGACCACCCGGAGGATGCCGAACCCAAAATCAGATGCGGCGAAAGTGAATGATTTCTTTGTAAATAGTATGAAATCCTTTAAAATTTTTCGTTTGCCATCTTTGAATATTTTAGTTGAAAATGCGGTGTCCGTCAACCTTTCAATCCATCTTCAACCCCCATGGCCCTTGATGACGGCAAATTCAGAACATTTTAATTGTTACCGGACTGCACCTGTGTGTTGTTCAACGGTATGCACATTTCGGTGGTAATCGGTGAGAATGCGATGTCGTTCCTGAGGTTCTTTTTTTGCTAGCTGTCGGCAGCGGTCATAAAATTTTTTCAGATCGCCATTGGCGTCTGACAACATTTGGCTGAACGCTGGCACCCAGTCGTGGTAGGTCGATACACTGATCAGTTGCGCATTGTTTAAGGGCCGGTTAAACCAGGCACCATAGACGGCCATTTCGCGGTGATTCGATTTTAATACACTGAATTCAGAGCGCATCCGGCTGAAAACAGCTGCCTTTTGGTTTCGTTTCTCGTTTGCCGGCAGGTTGCTTTCATACAGCACCTTCAACCGGTCGCGATATTTTGAAACCAGGGCCGTGAACTTGTGACGGGAGCGCCGCTTGCGCTGCCAGGCCGCATAATCTTGAGTTGCGTTTGTAAGCATTTGCCAGCGTTTGATACCTTCCTGCTCGACTGCGGTTGCAAAGCTTTCATTAAAAGCCGTATCATCCGGTATGTAAAGCAGTCCATGGGCCAGTTCATGAAATATCAACGCAACCGTATCGGATGCGCGTAAATTGATAAAGGTGCTCAGGATAGGGTCATCAAACCAGCCAAGGGTCGAGTAGGCAATCGCACCGCCGATGTAAACATCAAACCCTTTTTGGGCGAGCGCATCCCCAAAGTTGCGGGCATCAGCTTCTTTAAAATAGCCGCGATAGGTCACACAGCCCACAATGGGAAAACACCAGGTCTCAGGTGTCAGTGAAAATTCCGGGGCGGCAAATACATTCCAGACGACATATGGACGATTCAGCTCCACATAGCTTAAATAATGATCGTTGACCGGCAGCAGGAGCTCTTTTTCAGCAAACGTCCTTGCAGATTGGATCAATAAGAGCTTTTCTCGCAGTTTTGCCGGTGTCTCCGGATTTTCGATCATATCGGAGATGGGTTGTTGTTTCTGCAAAATTTCCATCTGCCCGTCGATGGCCTGCTCGTAATAGGGCAACGATCGGCACTGCAAGCATGCTAATGCACATAACAACACCATTATAAACCCTAACATTCTTCTTGGGCCGGGAAGTGACGACCGTATTTTTTCATTCACATTCATCGTAATCAATTTCAGCATTTTGGGGGCGGGTGTCAATTGTAAGGTTCAAAGGTTCAGGGTTGAAAGGTTCAAAGGTTAGATAACACATTTCAGGTATCAGCGGATAGATTTATTTGATTGCGGATTGCGGATGGTTGAGGCCGGGCGAGCGCTCCACGTGCAAGCTGCCAGAAACAAACGATCAATAGTTTGAACCCTTGAACCTCTGAACCCTGAACCCTGGAACCGGACTGATTCAGATGAGGCTATAGCAGAATTTTTCAAAGATTTTACGGTCAAATTTTCCAGCTTCCACGTCTTTTTTGATCGTTTTCAAGGTGTCCAGCGGACTTTTGGCCTTGCGGTATGGCCGTTCTTCGTTGGTCAAAGCCTCATAGCAATCGATGATGCCCAGAACCTGACCGACATACGATATGTCCCGTGTGCCCCTGGGATAGCCGCTGCCATCCAGCTTTTCATGATGCTCACTGGCGCCGCGGGCAATACCGCCGTCAATGCCGCTTTTAACTTTAATGATAAATTCTCCAATTTTAGGATGGCGCTTCATGATCGAAAATTCTTTAGAGGACAATTTTCGGGGGGCTTTGAGAATGGTATCGGGTATTTCGGTTTTACCGACATCGTGCAGCAGAGCGCTTAAACCCAGACGCTTGGTTTCTTTTAAGGAATTTTTCGAGTAGAAGCAAAATCCCAGTGTCAGCGCCATCACATTCACGGAGTGGATTACCGTGCTGTAGTCCTTAAATGACAGCGATGCAAACGTTTTTAGGATTTCAGGATTCTGCGAATATCCGCTGACTAACAAATCAACCGTTTCAGGCAATACCTGTAGGGTGCCGCTACGGGGTTCCTGCAGGGTTTCTTCCACCAGATCGCAGAGAGTCGATTTTACAGCCTTTACGTTGCCTTTTTTAATATTCTTGAAAATATGCCGGTTAAATCCAGCTTGCAGCTCTTTCATGGCGGCGCTCCGCTCTTTTCTGCGGATATACAGCTTATTCGGATGCCTTTTTTGTGACAGACGTAAATCCGTCATCGACTTGCCCGGCGCCTTGTATAAAACAAAAGAGCCGTTTTCAATGTAATAAAGCCCAACGTCCTTGTAGTAGTTAATCTGGGAATTTCGGATGGCGATGTAATTTTTTTCCTGCAAGATCTGGTTCCCCCGGACTGGTAAAAAACCATTGAAGCACCAAATTGATCATCGGCCGTTTTCATCCAAAAGTTTACCAAAATCCAAAACAAAATTGCCGGGGAAATGATTGTATCTATTTTTACAATCGATTGCACTGCCACAGCGCCGGCTTGTAAAATTAATTACAAAATTAAAGGCAGAATCTCTTGCAAGGCGAAGCCGATTTGGTATATGGTCCTGATATTTGAAAATGATGACCGACAGCCCAACGCGGCACCTGCTTCGGGCGGTCTGCAGCGGGAATCGCTCATCTTTCCGCCTCGCCGGACCCACCTGCATTATTTAAATTTAATTTAATTTCGGAGTGTTATAATTCGGTGGGCGATATGTCTTCTCTGTCTGATTGCAACCAAAGTCATTGCTATCGTTTGCTGTCCCAAAGTCCAAAAGCCGTATACTAGAACCGAACTAGGATGTTCTTGCACAAAAAGGATTTAGATACTAGAAGCGACTTCGCAAAAAGATTAGACGATCCATCATCGGATCGTAGGGTTGCAGAGCGGGCTATTGATCGGATCAAGATGTTTGCCCGAAGATGCTTTGACAAAGCATCGGGCAGCCATGGGTGGGATCATACCCTCAGGGTATATCGGTTGTGTGAAATGCTGGGTCCTGCGGAAAACGCAGACATGGATGTGTTAAGCGCAGCCGCCTACCTGCACGATATCGGGAGAACCGTACAGGATGCCTCCGAGGGTGCCATTTGCCACGCCGAGAAAGGTGCTCAAATGGCCGAACCGCTGGTCAAGTCACTGCCATTCTCAAAAGAGCGGCAACACAATATCCTACATTGCATTAAATCTCATCGTTTTCGCAACCCTGACCAACCGGATTCCATCGAAGCCAAGGTGTTGTTTGATGCCGACAAGCTGGACGCCATTGGCGCCGTCGGGGTGGCGCGGGCCTTTCTTTTTGCCGGTGAGCTGGGTGCCCGGCTGCATAATCCCGAACTGGATGCAGAGAAAACCAGGCCGTACTCTGTCGATGATACCGGATACCGTGAGTTTAAAGTCAAGCTCTGCAAAATCAAAGAGCGAATGCTGACGGCCACCGGCCGCAAATGGGCCCGGGAACGGCATGCTTTCATGGAAGATTTCTTTAACCGCTTTTTAGCAGAATATGAAGGAAAGAGGTGACCCTTATGAGCATTAATGTCGTTGAAAAAGTAGATGATTTCGTCAAGGTACAGAATATTCTGGTCAGTGTTTCCGACAAAAGCGGACTGGAACAGTTTATTCCGAATCTGGTGGAAATAAATCCTCAAATTCAGATTTATTCAACCGGAGGAACTTTCGGACGCATTCGTGAAATTCTGGGCGATTCGGCCGGCAGCCGTTTGATGCAGGTCGCAGACTATACCGGCCAGCCCGAAACTCAGGGCGGTCTGGTCAAAACCCTGGATTTTAAAATTTACCTGGGTTTGCTAACCGAAACTTATAACGATGCACATCAGGGCGATCTGAAACGCACCGGCAGCGTGCCTATCGATATGGTCGTGGTCAATTTATACCCTTTCAAAGAGACGATATCCCGAGCAGATGTTACGGTGGAAGAGGCCAGAGGCAACATTGATATCGGTGGGCCCTGCATGATCCGGGCGTCCGCTAAAAATTACATCCGGGTGGCATCGGTGGTTGATCCTGCTGATTACGATAAGATTTTGGCGGACCTCAAGGCCAACCGGGGCGCAACGAGCCTGGACCTTCGTTTCCAGCTGGCCCGTAAAGCGTTTGAGCACACGGCTGTCTATGATCGCACCATTGCCGATTTTCTGGTGTCAAAACAAATCGATACTGTCAAAACATGTTATCAATTGGAAGATAAGGAGTAAACCCATGGCTGAAGACCTCAAAAAGATGTATCGAACCGTGATGGATGACCATTTTCCGCCCCAGATGGAAATCAGTTTTATCGATGCCGACAAACGCCAGACCCTTTTTTATGAAAAAGTGGTCTGGGTTGTCGATGATGTCCAAAAGGGGTTGCGTTACGGAGAGAATCCCGGCCAGGAAGCCGCTT
>JASFIG010000331.1:0-5514 GCA_050122795.1 Desulfobacterales bacterium | reverse complement strand
TTCAAAAATTCGTGTGTTAATCGTTGATGACGATTCCAGTGTCAGAAATACGATCCACGAGTACATCGCAAATGCCGGCTTTGATCCCACGGCAGCGGCCTCTGCTGAAGAAGCGCTTGAAATAGTAGAGAAAAATGATTTTGCCGTGGTGATTACCGATATCCGTTTGCCGGGAATGGGCGGGCTCGAGCTGACCAAGGTGATCAAGCAAAAAAACGGCGCTGATGTCATTGTCGTTACCGGATACAGCGATGACTATTCTTATGAAGAAGCGATCAATATCGGCGCCAGTGACTTTGTCATTAAGCCGGTGAGGCTTGAAGAGCTGTTGCTCAGGATGAGACGTGTGCTCAAAGAACGTCAGTTGAGTACCGAGCGCACCCGAATGATGGAAAAATTGCAAAAGCTGGCCACCACCGACGGGCTCACTAAACTTTACAACTCAAGATCTTTCTACTCGCAGTTAGAGCTGGAGGTGGACCGTTTTAATCGCTACAAACATCCCCTTTCTTTGCTGCTGCTGGACATCGATAATTTCAAAGAGTTTAACGATACCTATGGCCACCTGGAAGGCGATAAAGTGCTGGTGCGCTTCAGTCAGATTATCAAAGATTGCCTGAGAACGAATGACTCCGCCTACCGTTACGGCGGGGAGGAGTTTACGGTGATCCTGCCTGAGACCAATGGTGATGAAGCCAAAACAGTTGCCCAGCGTATCCGCTCCACCCTGGAGGCTGAGAATTTTACACCGACCCCCGAAGAGTTTGCGAAGATCACGATCAGTATCGGCGTCACCCAGTATTTTCCCAAGGAAGAACTGTCCGCTTTTATTCGGCGAGCGGACCAGGCCATGTACTTTTCCAAACAAAATGGACGCAATCGCGTCACGGTCCTGCTGGCCGAACCGCACGTCCAGTCCAAACTCAAAGCCTAACCCTGGAAAAATGCCTTGAAATGCCTAAAATGAGCCAAAGTGCCTAAGATGATGGTGCCACTTGGCTTCGTCGGCTATTTTAGTCACCTTTGGTTAGGACCAGCCGTTTTGCAAAATTAACTAAGACTCAATAGTAATCTTTAAGTATAAATCCCCGCTCGCATCTGAGCCGGAACGCCGCCCCAGGCCTTTTAACCTCAAAACCGTTCCGTCGTGGATGCCGGCCGGCACCTTTACGTTAAACAGTCTTTTTTTAAAACCCAGCGGAATATTGACCAGTTTACGGGTCCCGGTCTGGGCCTCACGAGGGCTAATCTTGATCAGACCATACAAGTGCTGATCCGCGCCGGAAGCAGCCGGTC
Organism: Desulfobacterales bacterium; assembly: GCA_050122795.1. GTDB lineage: Bacteria > Desulfobacterota > Desulfobacteria > Desulfobacterales > JAHEIW01 > JAHEIW01. The sequence goes on along the minus strand of JASFIG010000331.1, from coordinate 4,218 downwards.
GGATGACCTGGAGACGCGGTGTTTTCCGTTTGGCGGTATACTGACGCATCCGGCGCGAAACACCCGTTACCGGCAGGATATCAAACAGCTTCAAAAAAATAATACCGAATACGAAACCGCCGATATGAGCCCACCAGGCGATTCCGCCGCCAACCCCCTGGCTACCGGCGGCATTAATGAATTGCAGCAGAAACCACAGGCCCAGAAAGATATAGGCCGGGATATTAATAAAATAAGGGATGAAAATAATGGGAATCAGGGTCAGAATTTTTGATCGGGGATGCAAGATGAAATAAGCACCCATGACCCCGGCAATAGCGCCGCTGGCTCCGATGGTCGGCAAATTCGAATGCAGGTTCAACACCAGGTGGGAAAGCCCGGAAGCGATCCCGCACGATACATAAAACAGCGCATAGCGGACGGCACCGAGATGGTCTTCGACGTTATCGCCAAAAATATAGAGGGACCACATATTGCCGAGGATATGCCAGAAACCCCCGTGTAAAAACATAAATGACAGAAACGAAAATGCCTGCTGGCCGATGGTGAAATAGTCGGCAACCTGGGGAAGTGAGTAGCGTGCCGGCACCAGACCGTAAACGTAAATGAAGCGGTTTATGTCAGAGCCCTGGGATAGCTGCAGGAAATAGACTGCAACATTGATGGCGATTATCGTGGTGTTGACAATCGGATAATTTCGAGTGGGTGTTGTATCGCGTAATGGTATCATGGTGCGGGTTGCGAGTTGTGTGTTACGAGTTGCGTGTTACGGGTTGTGGGTTGCGTGTTACATGTTGCGGCTTGCATGTTGATCAGGCGGGGATAAACCCCACCACTACTTTTGATTTCTGTTCTCTGACTTCTGTTTTCTGTGTTGTGCGTTACGCGTTTTGCATTGTACGTTGCAGATACGTTTTTCGCTCTTTTGAAAATTCAACTCGTAACCCGAAACTCGCAACGCGTAACCGATGGTTAGGTCTCTATTTGCTTAATCCTGTTTAAATGATCTTCCAGTTTTTGCTGCTTTTCCTGCAGACGGTTGTGTTTGACCTTGACCTTCTCAACGACATCCTGCGGCGCCTTGTCTAAAAAGTTTCGGTTTGCCAGTTTTTTGGAAACCGCTGTCAATTCTTTGGCCAGCTTGTTTAATTCTTTGTCTAAGCGCCGGGCTTCCAAACCAAAGTCGATGATGCCCTCCAGGGGAACAAACACGGTGGCCGCGCCCACCACTGCCGTAGCCGATGATTTTGGCCGCGCAGCACTCTGATTGACCTCAAAAGCATGTAACCTGGCGAGGTTGATAATCATATCCTGATGGGCTTCAATCAGGTCGTCGACCTTTGCATCGTGGGCTTGAACCACAGCGGCCAGGGTCTTGGATGGTGAAATGTTCATTTCACCCCTGATATTTCGGATGGCCGAAATGAGCTTAATGAGCAGGTCCATATCCGCTTCAGCCTGATCTTCGGCTGTGACGGCAGCATCGTCTTTTTGATCAGCCGGAAATACGGCTTTCATAATCGAACCCTGCGTCCCCGGCAGGGTATGCCAGATTTCTTCGGTGATAAAGGGCATAAACGGATGCAACAAAATCAGTGTGTCGTGCATAACACGCCACAGGACACTTAAGGCGGTTGCGCGCTTTTCAGGCCCCTCTTTTTCATACAGGGCCGGTTTGATAGCCTCCAGGTACCAGTCACAAAATTCGTGCCAGACAAAATTGTAAACCGCTGAAGCCGCATCATTGAAGCGGTAGCTATCGATTGCCTCTGCCGTTTTTTGGGTGACGTCACGCAGGCGCGACAAAATCCAGCGATCCGGCAGTGACAGCGCGCCGGTATTAATTTCCGTGTGGGGTTTATCGATATGCATCAGCGCAAATCGGGCCGCATTCCACAATTTGTTGACAAAATGGCGGTACCCCTCGATTCGTTTTTCAGACATCTTGACATCACGGCCCTGAGCGGCGAAGGCCGCCAGCGTAAATCGAAATGCATCCGTTCCGTATCGCTCGATGACCGTTAGGGGGTCGATAACGTTACCCGTGGATTTGCTCATTTTATTGCCGTCTTCATCGCGCACCAGGGCATGAACATAGACGTCATTAAAGGGCACGTCTTTCATAAAGTGAATGCCCATCATCATCATGCGCGCCACCCAGAAAAAGAGGATGTCAAATGCCGTGACCAGGACCGATGTTGGGTAAAACGTTTTCAAAAGGGATGTTTTCTCCGGCCATCCCATGGTTGAAAAGGGCCACAGGGCCGAACTGAACCAGGTATCGAGCACATCTGTTTCCTGCACCAGTTTGGCACTGTTGCATTTTGGACAGGTCTGGGGCGCCTCCATGGCAACCACCACCTCGTTGCAATCTTCACAGGTCCAGGCCGGTATCTGATGCCCCCACCATATCTGACGGGATATGCACCAGTCGCGGATATTTTCCATCCAGTCATAATAGGTTCGGGTCCATGTGTCCGGGATGATGCGGGTCCGGCCGGATTTGACCGCATCAATGGCTTTGCGGGCCAGGGGCTTTACGTTAACAAACCATTGTCTGGAAAGATTGGGTTCCACCATTGTGTGACAGCGATAACAGTGGCCGACGCTGTGCTTGTAGGGCTCGATTTTTTCGAGCAGCTTTTTTTCTTTCAAGGCGTTGACAACGGCCTCGCGGGCGTCGAAGCGATCCAGGCCTTTGAACCGGCCGGCTGCGTCCGTCATTTTCCCGTCGTCTCCGATAACCTTAAGGGCAGGCAGACCGTGGCGCACTCCGATCTCAAAGTCATTGGGATCATGGGCCGGTGTGATTTTCAATCCACCGGTGCCAAACGTCATGTCCACATAGCTGTCTTTGATAATCGGAATTTCTCTGTCCATCAACGGGAGCATAACCGATTCGGATTTAAGATCCCGGTAACGGTCATCATCCGGATGCACGGCAACTGCCGTATCGCCCAGCATAGTTTCCGGCCGCGTGGTGGCCACCACGATGGCACCTTTGTCACCGACAAACGGATAGCGGATATGATACAGGTGCCCGTCTCGCTCTTTGTGTTCGACTTCAAGGTCGGCCAGCGCAGTGTAGCATCGATGACACCAGTTGATGATGTAATCGCCGCGATAAATCAGGTCTTGCCTGTAAAGATCGACAAACACCCTGCGCACGGCAAGCGATAAACCTTCATCCATGGTGAAGCGTTCGCGGTCCCAATCGCAGGAGGCGCCGAGCCGTTTTAGCTGATTGATGATTTCACCGCCGTATTTTTTGCGCCACTCCCATACGGCTGCAATAAATTTTTCCCGACCCAGCTGGTGACGATCTGTGTCATTGGCGGCCAATTTTTTCTCTACCACGTTTTGAGTGGCGATGCCGGCATGATCGGTTCCCGGCATCCAGAGCACATTGTCACCGCGCAATCTTCTATACCGGCACAGAATGTCCTGCAGGGTGTTGTTCAACGCATGGCCCATATGCAGGACACCGGTGACATTCGGCGGCGGAATGACGATTGAATAACTTTTTGGGGCGCCTTTCTCGTCGGCAGCAAATAAACCGTTTTCCTCCCAGAATTGATACCATCGTTTCTCAACTTCATGCGGGCTGTAGGCCTTTTCAAGCAAATTCGAACTCATCGATTAGAAATTCCTTCCGTTAATGGATACGGCACCTGAAAAACGAAAAGGGGATTATTTAGAACCCATCTCAAAAATAGTAGATCACACCCAAGGGCAAGGCGAAAACCGATTCAAAAGCGGAGCATACACGCTAGTATTCGAGCATTTTGAATCGGTTTTTAACACAGATCTTGGGTGTTAGATGCATTTTTGAGATGGGTTCTAAATGATCCCCTGCTTTAGCATAGTTGGTTCTAAATGAGTAGTTTTTTTTGTAGCTCACTGACCTTCTAAGTGAAGGATTTTAAAGATCCTCATCGACATCGTCTTCCAGCAGAATTTTTTTCAGACGCTGGATTTCTTTTGAAACCGCTTTTTCAATGATCTGGGTGATGAGCGTTTCAATTTTACCTGAAAATTTTCGCTCAATGATCTGTTCAATGGTTTCTTCTAACTGAGCATGACTGGCATCCAACGCTGCGATGCCGCCCACTGCAAGTGGCACATCGACCGACTCATCGCCGCTGACGCCGATATCTTCAGTTTCGATTTCATCTTCGATATCTTCGAATAACGTTTCAGAGGTTTCAACGGTTTCTT
>JASFIG010000330.1:0-5519 GCA_050122795.1 Desulfobacterales bacterium | reverse complement strand
AAATGCACCTAACCGTTTCGCTGCAGGATTTCAAAAGCAAAGTGGATGCTGAAATTGACCGTCTGTGTGGGATACGTTTCAGCGATGACGAAGTGAATTATCTGGCAGGCATCCGGTTCTTTAAACCGGATTTTATTGAATATCTGAGACTTTTTCAACTGAATCGAAAATATATCGATACATTTATTTATGATGACCGCCTGCAAATCAACATTGAAGGACCGTGGTTAAATACCATTCTGTTCGAGATACCCGTTCTGGCCATCATCAGCGAGCTGTATTCCAGTTTGCACGGCGTTGATGACGCTACCTGGCAAAAAGAAGGCCGCCGGCGTCTGAAAGACAAGGTCCGTCTTTTGCTCGCAGCCACTGTCGATGAGCACCGCTTCAAATTTGCTGAATTCGGCACCCGCAGACGGGCCTCATATGCCTGGCAGCTGGAAGTTCTTCGGTACCTGGTCGACCATTGTGAGGATCGTCTGGTGGGCACCAGCAACCCCCATTTGGCCATGACACTTGGGATCAGACCGATCGGAACGATGGCCCACGAATTTTTTCAGGCCCACCAGCAACTGGGTCCCCGCCTGGTGGACAGTCAAAAAGTTGCCCTGCAATGCTGGGCGGACGAATATCGAGGGGAGCTGGGCATTGCCCTTTCCGATACCATGGGCTTTGATAAATTTTTAAAGGACTTCGATCGTTTTTTCGCGCTGCTCTTTAACGGCTGCCGTCAGGATTCCGGCGATCCCTATGAATGGACCGAGAAGCTCATCGCCCATTATCAGAAAATGCGCATTGATCCGAAAACCAAATCGGCCATTTACAGTGACGGTCTGACGCTTGAAACCGCGGTGGACATATTTACCCGTTTCCACCCCCAGATTGAAACCTCTTTTGGTATCGGAACCAATCTGACCAACGACTGCGGCTTTGTGGCACCTCAGGTGGTGATAAAAATGGTGGAATGCAATCGCAAGCCGGTTGCCAAAATCAGCGATAGTCAGGACAAGGGTATGTGTGAGGATGAGGAGTTTTTAGATTATTTGAACTATGTCATCAGAGAAGATATAAATTCTGACAGCTGATTTCCAAAAGCCCATCTTAAGACCCGGATGTCTTTCATTTTATTATTGATTACCATACCCCCAGGTGGTCACCTTGCCTTTAACCCCGTCGATTTCAAGCGTACCGCTGCCGGCTTCTTTGATCAAAACGTTTCGGGTGACATTGATAATTTCGATTCCTCCGGATCCGTCCCGGATCGCCAGATTGCCGTCGATATCCTTTAAGGTCATCGGCCCTGAGCCGTCTACCAGGCGCACATCGCCCCTGACCCGATCGACCTGGATGCTGCCGGAACCGTCTTTAATTTCAAGATTTCCCCTGATGTCGGTGATATTAATTTTTCCGGAGCCATCTTCTACGTTTATATTCCCCTGAATATCTCTAATGTAAATTGAACCGGAATCATCCTGAATGATCAGGTCTGCAACCAGGTCGCTGACATCTATGCGACCGGATCCATCCACTATTTGAAGCCGCAGATGCTTGGGGATGGCAACGGCGACATCGATTTTCGCATCGGCAGTCATTTGGTTTTGATTTATAAGGGCACATTCCAAAAAGGCTTTGCGGCCTTTCTGTTTAAGTGTCAGCAGCACATGGCGCTCCAAAAAAGCGGCCAGCTCGTTTTGGGTGATGCCGTTAATTCGAACACTCGCAGTGACGTTGATGCGGTCGGTACCATCAACCCCGTATACTTCAAGAAAGCCGGCGGCGCAGGTGATCTGCAGGACCTTTTGACCTGAAATCGCCAATTCCAGATGTTGTGTGTGCTCGACCGTTCCGGCCAATGCAGCCAGCGGCAATACCATAACCAGACAGAAGACATTTATTCGCATGTCGGCCCTCCTTATAGCACCCCGGGTTCCGGTGACGGTAATTGTGCAGCCGGGTGTTTGCCCCGTTTCTGCGGGCGCCCGATGGCGCCTTGCAGCAGCCTATTGTCACTTACCCTGTGACAAATAGCAATATTTTTTGTATGTAAATGGGGGCTTGTTTTTGTGGAAGTGAAAAAATGAAATGACGGATTCGACGACGATGACGCACGATAAACTCGATGCCAGAGCGGCAGTGGTCTTAACGGTGCTGTGCTTGATCTGGGGTTTGAATGCAGTTGCGATGAAATATGCCACCGAAGGCATTGCGCCCATTTTTTGTGCCGGTCTTCGGTCCCTCATCGCCACCGCCTGTCTGGTATTTTGGATGGCCGCTCGGCGCATAACGCTTTTTGCCGGCCACCTCAAAGACGGCATGCTCGTCGGCCTTTTGTTCGGCGCCGAATTCGGACTTCTGTACCTGGCCATTCGGTACACCACCGCCTCATCCGCCTGGATTCTGCTTTACACCTCGCCTTTTTTCCATGCTTTAGGGGCTCACTTTTTCCTGACCGGTGACCGTTTGTCGCTTGCCGAAGCCGCCGGGATGATGATGTCTTTCGCCGGCATTGTCGTTTTGCTGAGTCAGCACCTGGGGCTGCCTTCGGTCGATCAATTTGCCGGGGACATGCTGGCGTTGACCGCCGCCATCCTCTGGGCGTTGACGACCGTAGTGATAAAACGCCGCCTGGTTACAGCGGTTTCGCCGTATCACACGCTTTTTTACCAGACCCTGTTTTCGATTCCGATTCTGTTTCTGCTCAGCTATATGGTTCAGGAAACGCCGATTCGGTACCTTAACGGGCTCATATGGATATCACTGGCCTACCAGGGCATACTGGTTGCGTTTATCAGCTACCTGGTATGGTTTTTTTTGGTTCATAGTTATCCGGTCAGTCGGCTGTCGGCCTTCACCTTTTTGACGCCGGTGTTTGCAACGCTTGCCGGTGTTCTGCTGCTCGGCGAACCGTTGACCCTGCGCCTCATCATCAGCCTGACCCTGGTCAGTATTGGAATTTATATCGTCAACCGCAACTGAAGAGCGGTGCTAGAGGCCCAAAAATGGGGATGCGCAACCGGGAAATACAGGTTTCCACCGGTTCAACGGATATCGTGCTGGTTGCTCCCCATGGGCTTGCAGAAGACGATGAAAACACCGACCGGGTCACCCAACAGACGGCAGAGCGTCTGGCCTGCACAGCCATTATCAACATCGGGCTACCCCGCAAGCAACTGGATTTAAACAGTATCCAACAGGCAAAGCGTCATCCGACCTTTATTCAGACGCTCAAATCCACCATCGAGCCGGGTGAGCGCTCGCGGGTGATCTGGATTCATGGCATGAAAGATAAAAGTGCGGCGGTCGAAGCCGGCAACCTAAATGCCGGCGCACCGATTGATTGCTTGATCGGATACGGCCTGCCGGATCGGATGACTGCCAGCCCGGATACCATCACGTGCCTGGTGTCTTGGTTGAACACCGGAGGCCTGCGGACGGTTGTGGCTGCAGATGACCGCTCTAAATTTCGCGGCCATTCGGCCGGCAACATGAATCAGTGGTTCCGAAACCAAGGCTATCCATTTTCTCAGGTAGAATCTTTACAGCTGGAATTATCCTGGAGCGGGGTGCGCGAGGAAGGATGCATCAGCAAAACCGCCGCAATCCTGGCCGCTGCTTTCAATCAATTAATGAAGAGAGGTTGAAGCGCTTTTTTACCAGAGTAAGTTTCAAGCGTAATTTGGCTGTAAAAGCTGATATTTGATCTTACATTCCAAAATGTGAGCTCTGATAAAATCTGACAAACTGCAGATACCAACTACATACCCACAATTCCATTAAATTTCAGGTTTCATAATAGTATCACAAATTTTTTTCAGCGTATCAGAATGTGTAAGCATAGCCGATATCCAAAAAAAATAGAAAGTTGTGAATGTCGTTTACAAATCCAATCGTAAATTAAAACTTCCAAATCAGATTCACGGCGATTAAATGGATGTGATTTGGGTCATAATCGCCTTTGAGATCACGTTGAAGCGGGCCACCCTTCAAGTTGACATTGGCGTCTCCCAGATCGAGAAACTCATAGGCAACACCCACTGTGATATCTGTGCTCCAATCATACTGTAGTCCCGCCGCATAACGAATCTGCCGATCCAGAGCCAGATCCGGTGTGTTGTTTTCGGCATCATCAACAGGATCAGTGTCATAGGCAAAACCAACCGAAAGCAGCCAGGGATCGGCAATCCGATATTGAGCTCCAAGGGCAAAATGCCAGGCATCGTCCCAGTCACGGTCCTGTGTAAATTTCGTTGTGGTTGTGGACCGGACGGTTATATCACTCTTTCCAAACTCACTCCATTCCTGCCAGCCGATATTAGCCATGAGGGCAAGTTTGCCAGTGAACTGATGATAACCGCTGAGCATCACCGCCTGGGGAATGTTCATGTCTATATCTATCTTGCTGCCAAGCAGATCCAAGGCGTCTAATGCCGCTGTCAACGTGGGCCCCAGTCCACTTATCGAAGCTACATCTTCAAACTCGAGCTCCACCTCGGACCGATAGGTAATACCAAGGCGGGTGCCCGCCTGCGCCTAAAATAGCATTCCCAGATTGAACCCGTAGCCCACATCATCATCCTTAAGTTTGATGCGACCATCAGGAAAGGTGGGGTCTTCTTCGGCCGTAGCGTTGTTGATGGCCGATTTCTGCTCAAGCTCGGCGTAAGCGATACTAAAGCCTGCACCGACAGAGAGCCAGTTATTGACTTTATAACCAACCCCGGGATTAATCCCATATGTAATAAGATCTGCCTCCTGTACATAATATCGACCAGCCCAGTCATCATCATAATCCACACCGAGCCCAAAATAGGAAGCCGCACTTATACCCAGTTTCCACTTCTCTGAAAGGCTTTGCACATAATGAAAACTTCCTGATTCAATAAAATCACCGGCATCACCGCCATCTCCTCCTGAAAAGGTAGCTGAATCGAGATTGAACTCCGACTCAAAGATCATACCCTGAAATGCTGCCAGCATTTGGGACCGATCCAATCTCGTCATGCCCGCAGGATTGTTCCCCGCTGTGGAGGCGTCATTGGCCCGTGCTGCACGACCTGCGGCAGCCGTCCCCAAATCGGGTGTTCCCTGTTCGTACAGCCACAATCCTGCAGCCCAAGATGATGTGGTGAAAAGAATTGCACATAGTACTGGAATGCATAAAAATCGGGGCAATAAATTCATCTAAGCACTCCTTTACACTTATAAGTTTATCTGCTCAACCTTTCATGGCTTTTACTTTGGTGGTTCGTACGGGTCCGGTGTGCCTAATCTGATCGGCGGTTCTTGAGCCAAAGTCTTCTGAAACTCGATGATCTTCTTGAACATCACTGGCAGCACCCAAGTGGCCTCCGACGCCATGTTATACTCTTCTTTAGGATCTGTGATAAGGTTATAGACCCGCGGCACATTGAGCCTCATGGGCTCACTGTTCATGTTTTCAAGCTCAAAAAGGTGCATCTTCCAATTGCGCCACTTGTACCCGTAGATATCGTCGTTGTTATAGATAATAAAGCCCTCGC
>JASFIG010000329.1:0-5533 GCA_050122795.1 Desulfobacterales bacterium | reverse complement strand
TGCCTTGTCAATCGAGGCCGCCACCGGGTCAGCAACTTTTTTAGCCTTTTGCGCGACCTTTTCCTTGACTTCAGTTGGTTCTGGCATAAGTGGTTCCTCCCAAATGATTATGAATTAATAATGCGTCTGTGAATGCTAACTAAGTTTAAATGTCATCAAAAACCGGTCAGGGTTAGCGTTTATGGATCCAGTTAAGATTATCGATCAGCTTCTCCACATCCGATTTTTGTACAGCGGCCGGCGTCTTTGGGACGGCCTCCTTTTCAGCAGCGGCGCGTTTGGCAACCAGATCGGCCCGCTCTTTGGCTCGCTTCTGCCGGATCTCATCGAGCTCGGCATCGATCTTGGCTTTTTCATCTGCCGCTTTTTTGGCGTCTGCTTCGGCCTTGGCCTTGGCTTCGGCTTCGGCTTTGGCTGCCGCTTCGGCTTCGGCCTTGGCTTTGGCCTCTTCAGCCGCTTTGGCCGTGGCTTCGGCTTCGGCTTTGACCTTGGCTTCGGCTTCCGCCTTGGCTTTGGCTGCTGCTTCGGCCTGCGCGGCTGCATCTACCTCAGGGGCCGCTTCGGCGGCTGCCGGCTCGGCCGCTGCCGCTGCTTTTTTCTCCGGCTCGGGCGCCGCTTTCTTTTCAGGCGCCGGGGCGGTTTTGGCTTCTGGTTTCGGTGCTGCTGCCTTTTTGGCCGGAGCGGCCTTCTTTTCCTCTGCGATGGTCAGATCCGGCTCCGGAGAAAGCGCCAGCAGGTCGATATCCACATCAGCCAACTGCTTTTTGATGCCGGGCACATCGGTGGCCACACCGCCGTCATACACCAGATCGATGTAGGCCTTGACCAGCCGGATCGATTCGGGATGGCGCATGATCAGCACATCGGAACCGCCCATCAGGTAAGCGACGGCTCCAACGGCTTCCATCAAAATACCGCGTTTTTCAGGATCGCCTAGTGTGGGCGCCTCGTCCACCGGCTGTTTGGCCTCTTTACATTTCCAAACCTCGTTACCCAGATTGTTGATCAGGGGCAACTGCAGTTTGTCATCTCCCTGAGCCAACGCCGCCATGCGGATGCGCTCCATCACCGAATAGGAATATTCCAGGCCGTAGCCCAGGCCGCCGGTGGTGGGATCGACGATCAGTTTATCCATCGAGACCCCCAGGTTCTCCAGCAGAATGTTGCATTGCTTGGCCAGGTTGACATCGATGGGTGATGAAGCAATAATGGTGTGCCCGAACCCCATGGCCGCCGCACCGATACCCTTATGGTTTTTGTCTTCCACGGGGCCCAGAATCAGGTTTTTGCCCTGGCACTCCTCGGCAATTTTCTTGAGCACCTCTTCGTCTTTTTCCACATTGGCAGTGCCCCAGATGATGAGCGGCACGTCGATGGCGTCGAGGACTTTCTTGACCGTGGCAGCCGCCTCATCGGCGCCGGCGTCCTTGCCGTTGGGATCGGTGCTTTTTAACTGCAGCACGATCATATCCGCCCCGTATTCATCAACGCATTTTTTGGCCCAGGCCGCAGGGTCTGAAATGACATCCTTGAATGGGCTTAAAGCCGCTTCGGGCCATTCCTCCGGTTCCATATCCCATATTTCCATGGCAACTCTGGGTTTATGGGGCATTTCGCCTTCGAAGCTGTAAAACGGGTAGCAGGTAGCGCCGCCGACCGTGACAGCCTTGTCCCCCTGTCCTAAGGTAATTTCTTTTATTGCGCCGGAATATTTTTCTTTAGTGTATTCAAAACCCAATGTTACCTCCTTGTCTCTTTCCAACAGCGATTGAGGTGATTAATAGTAAATGCTTCTTGTAATTAAAAGTAAATGCTTCTTGTAATGGTCCCCCATCCTCATCAGAGCAAACCCGCACGGGTGCTCACAATTTTATCAAGCCCCCTTTCATTTTTTATTTTTTTTGAATCTACAGACGGTAGATATAATGTCGTTATTGCAGGCAGAGGGGAGAAAATCATCCCTTATATCGGCGTCTCAAATTGTCAACGCCCGCATGCGGATTTGACACGACCAAGGGTCCCCCCATCATAAGCTAAATGCAGAATATTGCTATTTATCTAGGGTAGATGGCTTTGTCAAGAGCGGAGCTTCACTAAATAGAAATTTCTTAATAAATCCGATTCATTATCCGTTTTTCTGACGGGCTTCAAGCCGGGCCTTTAATTTGGGAAATTGATTGATGTCGGTGTGGGGTAGAAACAGGGCCGCGATATAATTATCCATGTAGGAGGGCGTGTCGGATAATTCAAAATTAGTCATCTTTTCGGTCACCTCGACCACATCCTTGCGAATCCGATTGGTCAAACTGCTCATGCGGGCACCCATCAATGAGCCATTGCCGATAAAGGTGACCTTGGCGGGGTCCATTTCGGGCAGCAAGCCGATTACCATGGCTTTTTCCAAATCAACGTAGCTGCCGAAACCGCCGGCCAGTATGATGTGCTCGATATCCTGTATATTCATGCCGACTTCGGTCAGCAGGGTCATGCAGCCGCTGTATATGGCGCCCTTGGCCCGGATGAGGTTTTCGATATCGATTTCGGTCAAAACGACATCACGATCGATCTGGGTATCATCCTTCCATGCCAGAACGTACTCGTAAACCCCCTCGTTTTCACGGATGCGCTCTGTTTTCAGATCCCGATTAAATTTGCCCAGATTATTGATAACCCCCAGCTCAAACAGGATTGCGACCATGGTGATCAGGCCGGATCCGCAGATACCCTTGGGACGAACGTTGCCGATGGTAATGATCATCGGTTCATAGGTGACCGGATCGATTGAAAAATTTTCGATCGCCCCTTTTTCAGCGCGCATGCCGAATTTAAGGCCGCCGCCTTCAAAAGCCGGCCCGGCCGAGCAGGCTGCACAGGCCAGCCAGTCTTTGTTGCCGATCACAATCTCCGCATTGGTCCCGACATCCATATACAGCGTCAACTTCTCCGTACGGTAAATGCCGGATCCCATCACACCTGCGACAATGTCACCGCCGACGTAGCTGGAAACCGCCGGGTAAACAAGAGCCGATACATGATCCCCCACCGCCATTCCCAGATCCATGGCCCGGGTCGGCGGATACAGGGTCGCCGCCGGAACGTATGGTGAACGCCGGATGTATCGAGGGTTAATTTTGAGCATCAGCTGGGTCATGGTCGTGTTGCCGGCCAGTGTGATAGCGGCCAGATCCTCATGATCGATGCCGGATTTTTTGATAATCTTGGCGAGTATTTTATTGATGGTACCCATGACCACTTCATGCAGACGCTCGAGGCCACCCGGCTTTTCAGCATACACAATCCGCGAAATGACATCCTCGCCATAGCTGATCTGGCCGTTGAATTCGCCGTGCTCAGCCAAGACATCACCGCTGGTCAAATCAATCACCTGACCGTAAAGGGTGGTCGTTCCGATATCCATGGCAATCGCATAAATGCGACGGGTGGTGTCGCCCGGTTGTACATTGATCAGGCGGGTTTTGCCGATATCGCGGACCGGTCGCACGAGCGTGGCGGTGACCTCAAAGTCCTTTTGGCGAATGACATCCGGAATTTTGCGAATAACCGATAAGGCGACATCCAGACGATGTTCATCATACTGGGCTTTTAAATAACTGATCAGACGGGTGATATCTGACAAATTATCCTGAAGGGTTGGCTCCGGGAGCTGTAAAAACTTTTTTTCCAGTGGTGCTACAAACAGGCCCCTTTCCTTTAATTCATTGAAGTTCATTGTCTGAATATGGGCGGTTTTACGCGGGGCCATCTGGGTGCGCAGGGCACTGGCATCCATGGCCGATTCAACCGGGATACGAACGACCAGATCGCTTTTCACAGCGGCCTGGCAGGCCAATCGAAAGCCCTTTTCCAGGTCTTGCGGGCTTATTTTTTCGCTGGTGCCGCCATCCACTGCTCCTTCCTCGATGCGGACGCGGCACTTGCCGCAGACACCTTCCCCGCCGCAGGAGGCGTTAACATGGACGCCGGCTTCCATGGCGGCATGAATAATGGTTTCGCCGTCGGGTACGCTTATCTCTGTCTGATGCGGTAAAAATACAATTTTATGATTGGGCATCTTGGTTTCCTTAATTTTTGAAGTTGTCACCTGCTTCTGGCAGCTGGTCATACGCTTGCTTCTGGCTTCTGGCGGCTGGCAACTGATTTTTGGTCACTTGCTCAGAAAAAATGCCAGCAGCAAGGAGCCAGCAGCCAAACCATTGAACCTCTGAACCTTTGAACCCTGAACCTTTAAAAACTTTAGCTATAGGGGTTGATCGAATCGGCAACTGAGCTTGAGCATCTCGCCGTCAAAGAAACTGTCGACTCTATAGGGCAGCGATTTAAACAGTTTAATCATCCCTCTATTTTGCGCAGATGTATAGGCCATCAAACCGGATATACCATTTTCCCGGGCCGCTGAAGCCAGCTTGCCCATCAACATCTTGCCCAGACCCTTTTTCTGAAAGCCCTTGCTGATCGAAAAAGCAACTTCGGCCTCATTGCTGCCGGGATCGAGCAGGCATTCACCGATGCCAACCACCTGGCCGAAACCAAATTCTCCGACAACCGCCAGAATCGTCAAATCATTGATGTAATCGATTAAGGAGACGCCCTTGACGTCGTCGTGAACGAAGCTGGATTTTTCGTGAAAAAAGCGGGCAACGACATCATCTTTGTCCAGGCTGTAAAAATGCTCCTGGATGCGGCGTTCATCCACCGGTTTGGCAGGCCGAATGGTGACCTTCTGATTGCCGATATCGACGGTCTCTTCCAGGTGAATCGGATAAACGCCATGGATGGATTCGTTCAATGTGAGTTCCGCGCTCAAGAGCCCCATCTTTTTGGCCGCGTAAAACAATTCATCGCGAAACTCCGGATGCGCAATACTGATCATGGCCATTGCCCGTTCCTGCAAACTTTTACCAAATAAATTCACCACGCCGTATTCAGTGACGACATGCTGAACATCGCCTCTGGGGACCACCACGGCCTCATCGTCCAATTGCGGTACAATGCGGCTTTTGGTTCCCTTGATGGCGGTGGCCGGCAGCATCATAATGGATTTTCCCCCCGGAGATTGCACCGCACCGCGTAAAAAATCAAGCATACCGGTGACTCCCGAGAAATGATTATACGGCAGCGCGTCTGCAGCCACCTGGCCGGTCAAATCGATGCTCATGGCAACATTCATCGACACCATTTTGTTGTGGCGGGCAATAATGGTCGGATCATTGACATAATCGGAAGGGTAAAATTCAATCGCGGGATTGTCATTTAAAAATTCATACAATCCTTCATTGCCGATGGCACCGGCGGCCACCATTTTGCCGTCATTGAATCCCTTCTTGCGGTTGGTAATGACCCCCCGGGAAAACAGATGCATGATATCACTGGTCATATACTGGGTATGGATGCCCAGATCATTTTTATCCGCCAGCGCCAGCAGGGTGGCCTGGTGGGTGGAGCCCAATCCAATTTCCATGGTGGAACCGTCTTCGATCAGGCGCGCAATCAACCGACCGATGTCATTGGCGGC
>JASFIG010000328.1:0-5543 GCA_050122795.1 Desulfobacterales bacterium | reverse complement strand
CTATACGGGTCTTTGAGCTCGGTTATTCTTATCCTTATGTGGATTTTTTATTCAGCAGTGGCGCTGCTTTTTTCTGTCGAAGTGCTGTACAATCTTCATCGCGGACATTATCAATACCGGCAG
Source organism: Desulfobacterales bacterium (assembly GCA_050122795.1). Lineage (GTDB taxonomy): Bacteria > Desulfobacterota > Desulfobacteria > Desulfobacterales > JAHEIW01 > JAHEIW01. The sequence continues at coordinate 5,420 of JASFIG010000328.1, read as the reverse complement.
TGGCAATTGGCAAAGCGCGCGCCTCGACTGAAAAAGATGCCTACATTCTAATCCTCACCCACAGGCGCATAGACGCCAAGCGTCCTTCTATATTAATTTGAACCTCAGAGTTGCTTCTGTGAGATTCCTGACTACTTTATAAGGTCATTACTCATGCCTCAAAAATGGAGAAATAAAATGAGCGAGCCGATTCGAATTTCAGCCAGAGAAGCCTGGCAAAGAGTCACTTCCGGACAGGTGCTGCTTGTCTGTGCCTATGAGGATCCCCAGAAATTTAAGAAGAATCACCTGAAAGGGGCGCTGTCGTTTTCTGAACTGCTGGCGAAATTGCCGACACTGGCGAAAAGCCAGGAAATTATCTTCTACTGCGCATGACCTAAAGAAGCGAGTGCCGCCGGTCAGGCGGAAAAATTGATCAAAGACGGCTACACCGAAGCGACAGTTCTCGAAGGTGGCGTCGAGGCTTGGAAAGCGGCCGGTTATCCGTTGGTTTAATCAGATTGCCTTTATCTTTAATCATGTGAATATAAACAAAATATTGACATACAGATCCGCCCAGTTTACAAGATAGACCACCGCTGCTGTACATATCTTTGAGAGAGGATCTTTACATGTCGCAACTGTTGCGTAACGCTCTTTGGTCCCTGTGCCTGTTCATTTTGGTAGGCTGTGCCACCCACGGTTTGCCGCGCTGGAAAAATTTTCAAGGCGATTTGCCCGGTCAGGGCTACCTGGCGGTGAAAAGCGGTTTTGCTGTCTCTTCCGCGTGGACCTCCAGCCCTTATCACATCACGACCTCTTCACCGGTTATCGGCGTTGATTCCGACGGCCGCGATGTGATTTATTTCGGCACGGTGGATGGCGAACTGGTAGCGCTTAATTCAGAGGATGGCAACGAGCGCTGGCGTCGATCCTTTGACTCCGATACTAAATCGACTGCCATTATTTCAACACCCGCAATTTCCACTAGTGGAAACATCTATATCATCGCCAATCAGCGAGATGCGGACGGTCGAATTAGAAGTGTCCTTCATAAAGTTGACGAATTCAGCAGGATTAGCTGGTCCTATACCATTAGTGATGACGGGTTTACATCCGGCGCTCCTAAAATCCTGGTATGGGGCCAGGACACACTGGTATTTATTTATGCGACCCTATTCGTAGATGGAAATCCCCAGGGAGCGCTTCTGGTATTGCACGACAGGGGCAAGGAAGTTGAGTTGCTTGATCGTGGATCCCTGGGAACCTGTCAATGGGGAAGTACCGAGTTGCCGGCCCGCAAAGAAGATGTGGTCAATGCCCTCACAGCGTTATGGGATTTTAGTGCCGTATTTACGCCTGAAATCGCCGCTGGCGGCAAACAACTCCCGGATATGTTTATTGACCCTTCAGTGGCTGTAATGACGGCTCGAAAATTACCGTTGATTGCGATTGCAGATAATCTTTGCAATCTGGGTGCTTTTGAATGGGATGATGAACTCACCATTCTCTGGCGGGAATTTCACCCCTATGAAAGACATTCCTCCACAGCCCTTTTGTCCGATGGCTCAATGGTTTTTGGACGGCAAAACGGATCGGTACTGGCCCATGACATGGAAACCGGCACAAAGATTTGGTCATTTGATGCCGGCCAACCGGTTTTTGCGACGCCAGCAGCCACCGATTCTTACCTTTTTGTTGTCGCCAAGGATCATATGATCGTGCTGGATCAAAAGGATGGGAGCCTGGTTTACGATACGGGCTCACCACGGCAGTTTCGTTTGCCGCGTCCAACTTATGCTTCACCGGCTGTCACCCAAAATCGTGTATATGTATCAACAAGCGCTATGATGACCTTCAGCTACGATCTGTCAACCCGCAGCCAAGATACGAATTTTCATGGAAACGGTCTGGCATCTATTGCCCTGGGCAACAACGGCGCCATTTATGCCGTTGCGGACGACGGAAAAATTCACAAATACCTGGGCCCAAAATAAAACATGCCCGCCTTAAAAGACGGGCATGTTTTATTTTTTTTTGTTATTTTCGGAATGGTCGGGGGCGCTTTCTGACAATTTCGTCATCAGGTCGTGCCAGTCTCTTACTGTCTGCCCTTTCTGAGTTTGATCAAAGGTATAGCGTCTATCAACATGGTCGGCGGCGGTTTCAATGACTCCGGCTGTACCGATGATGGCATACAGTTGAATGCCTTTTTCTTTGAGGGAGCTCAGCGTTTGAGCGCCATACCAGCGCAATAAAGGAGCTTCCGGCATTTCTATCTCATCCAGCCAGGTTCGCGCCATGCGAACGCCGGTATTTCGGCTCAGGTAGATCACGCGGTATTTTTGTTGCATCTCTTCAACCGCCTGGCGTCCGGCGCCGGCTGCGATATCTGAGACGACCGCATCTTTAAAACCGCCTTCGATCTCAATGAGAACAGCCTTTTCACTCTTTTCCATCACCAGGACGATCCCATTGCCGCTTTCTCCGTCTGAGGTGGCCCGCACTTTGATGATGCCCGCGCGCTGCGGTACGTATTTTCGATACCCGTAACCATCGCCGCCGGTTAAATTTTTACCCAGGGATTTATCATCCAGAAAAAATTCGACCAGGCGGCCGCCGTCTGCGAAAATTTTGCCCTTGGTCAACACTTTCAAAAAAACTGGCGTGTTGATGGTTGTCACCCGGTCGTAAACAATCACGGCACCAAGACTGTGGGTGGCCGGGACCACCAGCCAGCCGCACAAAAGCAAAACAGGTAGGTATTTGATTTTTATAAGAAGCTTCATTTTAGCCATCTTGACACGATGGGCTCGTTTTTTTAGAATGTAGTGGTGCACCATCTGTAGACCCTGAAATAACATTAAATCTAAATTATGATACCCTTATCATGACCGACTGGGCCGAGCCAAGCGATTTTAAAGAATGGGGCCAAAGAATGTTTGCCCTGCGCCCCTTTTTGCTCTTTACCCTGATCTGCGCCATTTTTATCTTGGAGCTTCGATTTGATTGGATCGAACGGCTTTTGGGCTCCTATCTGGTGACCACGAACACAGGACGACCCGAATCCGGCTCCATCTGGGAAAAAAGCCATCAAACCCGCACAGCCCGGCAAACCTTGGAACAAATCATTACCGACCGCCAGGCCCTACAGCGTGAAGCCCGCAGCGCAGCCTCTTTTACTCAGATTGCCGCCAGCGTTACGGCCCAAAACGGGGTCATGCTGTCAGCCGATCATTTCCGCCAGCTTTACATGCGTCTGGCACCTACGATTGCCCAGGAAATCATATCGTCGCTTGATTTGCTGGCCATTATCAGCAAAGGGCAATGGCACCGGACGTACTTTGAAAAATCCGGCAGCGGTTTGACTGTTTATATGCTGGATGCCGACAACCGCGTTCTGCGACAGCTTCAATTGAGCTCGGTGCTGCTTTCTCAATTGCAGCGCGGTGAAATGACGCTGGCGGAATCATTGGATGAGCTGCCGAATTTTAAAAATCGTATTTATACGGCTGATCAATTTTTTGAATCCCTGGAATCTTTTCACGAAGAAGCCCGCCACAGTGTGCTGCCACATCCGGAATTGTTGCTGGCGGTACCCGGTCAAATAGTGCGCGTCGGCATTTCAGATGAAACCCAGGCCGGCTTCATCGAACTGGGTTTTGAATTCTTTGCCGATAACGAACGGCGGGTTCTGGTCGTCCAGGGCCAGGAATGGGCGGTCTGGCGACTGCGAGCGCATCTTGAAGGCCTGGATCAGGATCAGGCAACCGGCCAACCCGAAGAAAAAAAACAGCATTGGACACCTTGATGAGCATGTTTGCCGTATGGATGCGCCGCTTTGCTACCTTGTGCTACCTGGCGCTAGCGCTGGCGGGTCTGGGCGCTTTGCTGGCAGCGGGGTTGTTTTTCGTTGCCTTGCGCGATTTGCCCCGGGTACCGGAACCCCTGGGGCGCATTATCGAGACTCCTCCTACGGAAATATTTGCGTCCAGCGGTGAAAGATTGATGATCATCGGCGGTCGGGAGGTCGTTCCCCTAAATCGGATTTCACCTGAATTTATTCAGGCGGTGATTGCCACTGAAGACCACCGTTTCTGGGAGCATCATGGCCTTGATAAGTTGCGCACGCTTAAAGCCCTGTGGATAACACTTTTTGAACCCGGCAAAATTCAGGGGGCGTCGACGATTACCCAGCAGCTTGCCAAAAACCTGTTTTTCAGTTACCGGCGAACCTATATGCGCAAGTTTCGCGAGCTGATGGTGGCTTTGCAAATTGAAACCCAGTATAGCAAACGTGAGATTTTAGAAGCCTATTTGAATCAAATCCCCTTTGGCGTCGGTGCTTATGGAATAGAGCAGGCGGCTCGATCCTTTTTCGGCAAGCCGGCCCTTGAGCTCAATCTGGCTGAAGCCGCTCTGCTGGCCGGTCTGCCCAAGTCGCCGACCCGTTATAACCCGTACCGCTATCTTGAACGAGCCCAGAAAAGACAGCAGCTGGTGCTGGCACGCATGGTTGCCGTCGGCTATATTACGTCCGAAGAAGCAAAATCGGCGGCGCAGGCCAATCTAGAACTGGCACCCATTGCCGCCGGCACACCCCGGGGCAGCTACTTTCTGGATCTGGTCTTAAACGATCTCGAAGAACGTTACGGCCCGGAAGTGGTTTACCATGGCGGGCTAAAAGTCAGCACCACCCTGGATCCCCAGCAGCAAGCCTGGGCCATTGAATCCATGCAAGGCGGGTTGCGAAAGCTCGATCAGCTGTTGGGGATTACCGCTGCCGACGATCCAGGCGGCACCCATTCTTCATCGCATCCGCAGGGCGCACTGGTGGCAGTTGAATGTACCTCCGGTGCCGTCAAAGCCATGGTTGGGGGAAGAGATTATTCGGAAACCGAATTCAACCGTGCTGTTGAGAATAACCGCCTGCCCGGTTCCGGTTTTAAGCCTTTTTTGTATTACGCGGCTTTTGAAAAACTAAAGCTGATGCCGATCAGTGTTTTTGTGGACAAGCCGGTTACGATTCCGGTCGTCGGTGCCCCTGACTGGCGACCCAAAAATTTCGGGCGTGAATACGAGGGCCCCATGATCTTAAAACAGGCCCTTATAAAGAGCGTGAATGCCGTCGCGGCCCAGCTGGTTGAACGCGTCGGACCCGAAGCAGTGATCGACGTGGCCCGACGCAGTGGAATTACGAGTCAACTGTCACCCGTCTATTCTCTGGCACTGGGCACCTCCGGCGCAAGCCCACTGGAGATGGCGGCCGCATTTTCCACTTATGCAACCGGCGGCGTTCAGCATAAACCGTTCTGGATTCGGCGGGTGGAGGACCCCCTGGGCCGGGTGCTGGAAGAGCACATCGTTCGTGGTCAGCGCTCACTGGACGCCAGCATTGTCTATCAGGTGGTTGATATGATGCGCGGCGTTTTAACCAGCGG
>JASFIG010000327.1:0-5547 GCA_050122795.1 Desulfobacterales bacterium | reverse complement strand
GGATTTGTGGGCGCTCTCTTTTCATCCATTTTATGTTCTCGCTTTTTTCCGTATTCGGCCATTCAGGCGCGCGCAAACAAAGAAGTCCTAGCGACTCTCTTCAATATCTGACAGAGCAGTTTCCAGAATATCCAGCGCATCATCCAGCTCTTGCTGCGTTATTGTCAACGGAGGTGAAAGGGGGATGAAACTGCCCTGGGATGTTTTAAAACTGAGCCCGCCTTGCAGACAGACATACATCAGGCGGTCGGCTTCGGCTATGGCGCGCTCCTTGCTGATCCGGTCTTTTACCAGATCAAGGCCCAGCACCAGCCCCACGCCGCGTACGTCACCGATCAGCGGATGATCGTTTTGCATATCTTGAAGGCGTTTAAGCGCATAATTGCCCATTTCCACCGCTCGCTGTGGTAAATTCTGGGTTTCAATGATGTCGATGGTTGCAAGCCCGGCGGCGGCGGCAACCGGATTTTTTTCGTGGGTATAATGCCCGATGCCTTTTTCGGGGGCGACATCCAGATCTGTGTGGGCAATGATAGCGGCAAACGGTACGACCCCGCCACCGATGCCCTTTCCGATCGTTAAAATATCGGGGATGACGTCAAAGGTCTGACAGGCGAACATGCTGCCGGTGCGCCCCAGACACACAGCCGTCTCATCCAGCACCAACAAGGCGCCGTGCCGATCGCAGGACTTGCGGACGGCCTGCCAGTAGCCCGGCGGTGGGGGATTGACGGCGGTGTTGCGCACCGGTTCGGCAATGACGGCACCGACATCACCTTCTTTTTCAAGAACATAATCGATATAGGCCGCACATCTTAAATCGCAGCTCTCACACTCACCGCTCGGATGCCAGATACAGCGGTAGGGCTCGGCCGGCGGGACATGTTGTGTGCCGGTCAGCAAAGGCCCCACATCCTGTCGAAACATGGTTTCGCCGCTGATGGACATGGCATCCAGCGAGGCCCCGTGAAAAGCATTCCACATCGATATGGTCTTAAAGCGGCCGGTGGCCGCCCGCGCCAGCTTCATCGCCATTCCCACCGCAGTGGTCCCTCCGGGTGCGAACAGTACCTTGCCCAGCGACTCAGGGGTGATGGCCGCCAGTTTTTCGGCAAGCTCAATGGCGGCAATATTGGTATAGCGCCGCGTGCAAAAGGCCATTGAATCCAGCTGGTTTTTGATGGCGGCGACCACCTGCGGGTGGGCAAATCCCACCTGGTGAGCGCTGTTGCCATGAAAGTCAAAATAGCGGCGCCCCTGCAAATCTTCAATAAAGCTGCCCTGACAGGTTTGAAGCACGTTCAGACAGGGTGTCGAAAGGCTTTGATGCAAAAATACGGACGCATCCCGCGCCAGCCAGCGTTCAGTGTTGGAATCCATGGCGGTCTCGATCCACTGCTGTCGCTGGGGAGAGAGGTTGCTATCGCCTTCGGAAAGGTCGACTGTTGGTTGTTTGTGGGCATTGTACACCGGCATAATGAACACGGTTCCTTGTTTAGGGTTTTTCCCCGCGGGCCAAACGGGCGTTGATGTCTTCGATGACCGGCAGCACTTCCCAGATGCCGGCCGCGACAAAATGCGCACCGGCATCACGGTAGCGTTTCGCAATGGAATCTGTTTGGGCCTTCATTTCATGGGTTGAGAGCTGTGATGCCTCCTGCTCGGAGATGCCCAGCTCGTTGCCGGATTGGGTCAGGCCGATGGTCCACATGCCTGCGTTGAGCCCGGCTTCAACATCGCTGATAGTATCGCCGATTTTCACAACTGCTTCCAGCGGATACACCTGCAGCTGGATGGCATTTAAAAAGCACATCCAGGGATAGGGCCGGCCGGCTGGCACATCCGAGGCGCAGACGATGGCATCGGGGGCGTAGCCCCGGTCCCGGGCGGCCGGAACCAGCGCTTCCATCATCGGCGCCGTATAGCCGGTTGAAGAGCCGATTTGAACACTCTGCTGACGCAAGGTGTCTACGGTTTCAAGCAAACCGGGTATCAGATCGGCATGCCGGGTAATGGTATCCACCATCATCGGCTCGGTTTCGGCATAGATGCGCTCTACATCAGCTTCATCCGGCTTTCGGTCGTGTTGTTTCTGCCACTGGGCCACCACAGACGGCAGGCCGCAAATATTGCGGATATGATCCTTTTTGGCAACGCCCATGAACTGACGCACCGCTGCAAGCGAAACGTCCACGCCGAATTTTGCGAAAACGTCCACAAATACAGCTGCCGGCCCGATGCTGCCGTAGTCCACGGCGGTACCGGCCCAATCCAGCACAACCGCCTTGACCTGCCCGGTATAGGCTTGTTTGCGAATAAAAATCGACATCGACGATCTCCTGTGTTGATTAAATCATTTAGGGCAACACGGCCACCCGGATAGCCTCGCCTGAAGCCGCCAAGTTAAGAGCGGCGTTAATGTCCCTTAATTCGAAACGATGGGTGACCAATTGATCAAATGGAAATTGGTCGTTGGTGGCCGCCAGAAAATCAATGCCCATTTGAAGATGCCGCGTGTCGTAGTTGTGCACGCCGGTGAGGGTTAAGCGGCGCCACACCAGATTGCAGGCATCATAATTGAAGTTGGCGTTGGGAAAGGAATTGCCAATTTCAATTAAACGGCCCCCAATGCGCAAAGCTTGCAAACCCAGCGGGATTAGATCAGGGGATCCGGCCACCTCTAACACACAGTCGACACCCAAACCGCCGGTAAGCTTGCGCACAGCCGTCACAATTTCAGCGGCCGGCATGTCCCGGGTATTCAGAATGTCGGTGGCCCCGAAGGCCCTGACAAATTGTAGACGATGATCTAAAACATCGCTCACGATAACCTTGCCACAGCCATAGTGTTTGGCCAGGGCGGCCGCATAAATTCCCAGGGCGCCGGCTCCTTGAATGAGCACATTTTCCATTGGTTGAACAGCAGCAGCTTCCCAGCCGGCGATCACGGTGGCCAGCGCGCAATTGGCCGGTGCCGCCTGTTCATCACTGACTGTGTCAGGCAGCTTGACCACGCAGGTCCCCGGCGTCAGATAACAGTATTCGGCAAAACCGCCGACAAAATGCGGCGGCGCCTCGCAGCTGTCGTGACCGTATTTTTTCAGATGGCGGCATTTCATCATCAGCCCTTTTTGGCGACAGTAATAGCATTTGCCGCAACTGTCCATCAGGGTCCAGCTGATGCGGTCGCCGACAGCCAGCGGTTGATCGGCACAATCGTGGGTGACGGCCTCACCTTTGGCGGCGATGGTCCCCACAATTTCGTGACCCAGGATAATCGGCACGGCCGAATCCCGGCGCCCGGTCCAGGTATGTACATCGGAACCACAAATGGTGCAGCAGGTCACTTTTACCAGAATACAGTCTCCGGCAACATCTGGCAAAGGATAATGCTGCAGGTAAAGATTTTGGCGGGGGGCATGCATTACGGCAGCCCGGGCGGAGGTTGCATTCATCGGCATTTAGTCAAATTCGGAAACAATCAGTTCCGGAAGCTCCTTAACGCTGGCAATCAGATGGGTATGCCAGTATTTGCCCCAGGCGCTCACCGGCCGCGGCCCGCTTAATACGCCGACCACGCCGCGGCAACCCGCATTACGGCCCTCAAGCATATCCGCCGGGGTGTCACCGACTTTGATGACCTCGTGCACACTTTGCACATTCAATTTTTCCATGGCATAAAAGATCATGTAGGGCGCCGGCCGGCCTCGTTGACCAGGGATGCTTTCAACGTCTACGGAGAGATCCACCAGACCGTCCTGAAGCCACCCCAATCCGTCCATGATCGCCTGGGTAATTTTGTGATGAAAGCCCGTATCGGTGGCGACTTTAATCCCATTTTGATGGCACCAGCGAAAGGTATCCACGGCTCCCGGTATTTCCTTCACCTCAGCCTCGTAGTGGGCGATCATCAGTTGCTCATATCGATCAAAGACCTTTGTGGCCAGAGCGGCGGTATCCGGATCCTGTATTTTTTCAAAATCTTTGATATCAATCTGTTTGCCCTGTGAGCGGGCAATCAAAAACTGATACAGATGAATTTTATTGGTGCCCATGTGCAGTAAAATCTCATCGGGTGTTGTCTTGAGGTCAAATTCCCGGGCGGCCTGGTACAAACAGTCCCGTACGCCGGTATCGTCGTACACCGTTGTTCCGGACAGATCAAACATTATCATGCTGATTTTTCGCATATCGCTCACTCCAATTAAAATCAGTTTATATAATTACGCAGAAAGCTCAAGTGAAGCACACAAAACCACGAAGGGCACGAAGGACACGAAAGAACAGAAGTAAAATTATGTGTTTTCCCTTTGTGATCTTCGTGTTCTTCGTGGTGAGAACCATATCAAATATGCCTAACTGGAATTTCCCAGATAACCACATCAATTTATCTCCTGGGCCTTGATGAAGTGATGCCGAATTTTGTTTGACAGGTTGTCAATTAAATAAACTGTGATCAGAATCATGATGATGATTAGAGATGCCTGGTCCCAGGCCAACACGCGGATGCGATCCGCCAGTTGCAGACCGATGCCGCCCGCACCGACGATGCCTAAAATAGTCGCCGAACGCGTGTTGGACTCAAAATAATACAGCGAAGTCGACAGGATGACCGGAAAGACCTGGGGCAGGATGGCATAGCGCATGGTTTGCACCGTGTTGGCGCCCGAGGCGCGCACCCCATCAATCGGTTTGCGGTCAACATTTTCAATAGCTTCGGAAAACAGCTTGGCCAGTTCACCGGACACGCTGCAGGCAATCGCCAGGATACCGGCGAATGGCCCCAGACCGACGACGTTTATCCAAACCAGAGCCCAGATTAAGGCATCGATGCCCCGCATAAAATCAAAGATACGCCGCAATCCAAAATGAAACAGCGGATTGCCGATCACGTTTTTGGAGCCTAAAAAACCCATAGGGACGGCCAGCAGCGCAGCCAAAAGGGTCCCCAGAAACGCCATTCCCAGGGTTTCCAAAATGGCCCACAGAAAATCCAAAAAACGCCCGCGGGCGGCGGGCGGCAGCATAAAGGACACCACGCCATAAAGCTTGCCCAATCCGCTTTTGATCATGCCGAAGTCAAAAAATCCCAGCTGCACCAGGCAATAGATCGTAAAGGCTGCAAAACCTGCCCAGATAAGCCACTGCACCAGGCGCTGCTTGAGCGGGCGCTCAAAAACAGCCGGGTTTTGCCGGCACACCTCGGTGATGTCATTGACGGCTATCTGCTGGCTCATACCAAAATTTCCTGTCCGATAATGCGATGGCGGATTTTTTCACACGACACATCGATGATAGCCACCGCACATACCAGCATTAAAACGATGGCGCTGACATCGGTGTAGAGGAACTGCCGGATGGATGTCATCAGTTCCTGTCCGATGCCGCCGGCGCCCACAAAGCCCACAACCGAAGCCGCACGCACGTTGATCTCAAACCGCAGGAGGGTATAGCTCATGAAATTGGGAAAAACCTGCGGCACCACCGCGTAGCGGATCATTTGAAACCAGTTGCCCCCGGACGCCATGACACCCTCGGTTGCGCCCA
>JASFIG010000326.1:0-5567 GCA_050122795.1 Desulfobacterales bacterium | reverse complement strand
AAAAATAAATGATTCGAATTAATCATTATTAAGAAGTATAAATGCGTGACTGAAAAAAGGAGGGGACCAATGGCACAGTTTAATTTTGGCGGTACCCAGGAAGAAGTGATCACCGATGAGGAATTTCCGCTGCAAAAGGCCCGTGACGTCCTGGCAGATGAAATCGTAGCGGTTTTAGGTTATGGCGTTCAGGGGCCCGGGCAGGCCTTGAATATGCGAGACAACGGGATCAACGTGATCGTCGGCCAGCGCGAAAATAGCGATTCCTGGGACCGGGCGGTGTCGGATGGTTTCGTGGCCGGCAAGACCCTTTTTCCATTAGTGGAAGCCGCCCGGCAGGCAACCATTATTCAATATCTGCTGTCAGATGCCGGTCAGATGGCCATGTGGCCGCAAATAAAGGAATGCCTGTCAGACGGCAACACGCTTTATTTCTCGCATGGCTTTTCAATTGTTTATCACGAACAAACCGGCGTGGTTGCACCGCCAAATGTGGATGTGGTTTTGGTGGCGCCCAAAGGTTCCGGTCGTACCGTCAGGAGCAATTTTTTGGATGGAAGCGGCATTAACTCAAGTTTTGCCATCCATCAGGACTATACCGGTACCGCCAGAGAAAAAACCCTGGCGCTGGGAATTGCCATTGGATCCGGCTATCTGTTCCCCACCACATTCGCCAATGAGGTGTATAGCGACCTGACGGGGGAACGCGGTGTGCTGATGGGCTGTCTGGCAGGTGTGATGGAGGCACAATATGCGCTGCTGCGCAAAAACGGACACAGCCCCAGCGAAGCATTTAATGAGACTGTGGAAGAGTTGACTCAGAGTCTGATCCGTCTGGTGGCCGCAAACGGTATGGATTGGATGTTTGCCAGTTGCTCCACAACCGCTCAACGCGGTGCTTTAGACTGGGCACCAAAATTTCGAGATGCCGTTGCCCCCGTATTTGAGACGCTGTATCAACGGGTTGTCGACGGTGAAGAAACCAGGCGGGTGCTGGAAGCCAACAGTGCACCGGATTACCGCGAAAAATTGGATACAGAACTGGCTGCGATCAAAGAATCTGAAATGTGGCAAACCGGTACGGTCGTCCGTTCACTCAGACCGGAAAACCGCAGGAAATAAATCTGGCACAAGGCGCACGGCGTATGGCGCAAGGCAGTGGATGAAACCCAAAAATTAAAATCGTTCCTTCGCCTCGAGCCTGACGCCCTCTGCCTTTTGCCCCAATGGTTTGGAGAACCCTAATGGAACCAATCTTTCTATACGATACCACTTTAAGAGATGGAACCCAGGGAGAAAACATCACCTTTTCTGCAGAAGAAAAATTGAATATTGCGCTGCGACTGGACGACAACGGCATTCATTACATAGAAGGTGGTTGGCCCGGCTCAAATCCCAGAGATGTGGCCTTTTTTGATTTGGCCAAGAGAGTAAAATTCACGCAGGCTCGTCTGGCGGCCTTCGGCTCGACCCGCAAACCCGGCATTCGCCCCGATGCGGATCCTAATCTCAAGGCATTGCTGGAAACCGAGACACCGACGGTGACTGTTTTCGGAAAAAGCTGGGACCTGCATGTTGAGCAAATCATGAACAACACCGTGGCGGAAAATCTGGCCATGATCAACGACAGCGTAGCATTTTTAAAGCAACACAACCGGGAAGTTGTTTATGATGCCGAGCACTTTTTTGACGGCTTTAAAAATAATAAGGACTATGCCCTCAAATCGCTGGGGGCCGCAGTAGACGGCGGCGCCGATTTTATCGTTTTGTGTGACACCAACGGGGGCACCCTCCCATTTGAATTGGAAATGATTATCGAGTCGGTTCAAACAGAATTAAGAGACTATTGCGGCGGCCGCTCTCAAAATGCGGGTATTCGGCTCGGGATCCACTGCCACAATGATTGCAACCTGGCAGTCGCAAATTCGATCAGTGCCATTCACAAAGGAGCCGTAATGGTTCATGGGACCATTAACGGATATGGCGAAAGATGCGGCAATGCCGATTTAACCTCAATCATTCCCATTCTGAAACTTAAAATGGAAAAAGAGTGCGTCTCGACCGAAAGCCTTAAGAAACTAAAAAGCCTTTCGCGTTATGTCAGTGAAACAGCCAATCTGGTTCCTGTCAATTCAAGGCCCTTTGTCGGAAAAAGCGCTTTTGCGCACAAAGGCGGCATTCATGTCAGTGCCATTATGAAAGCACCGCTGGCTTATGAACACATGGACCCGGCAGCGGTCGGAAACAAGCGCCGGGTGCTGGTATCCGATCTTGCCGGTAAAAGCAATGTGGAATACAAGGCCAGGGAGCTCGGTGTCGAGATCGGTAACAACGGCTTTGATAGCCGACAGATCGCCTCTGAAATCAAGCAGCTGGAGCAGGAAGGCTACCAATTTGATTCAGCAGACGGTTCGTTTAAGATTCTACTGGAAAAATTTACCGAACAATTTCACCCGCATTTTGAACTGGAATCGTTCCGGGTCACCATTGAAAAGGACAAAGATCAACCCTGCTCTGCCCATGCAACCATAAAAATTAGCGTCAACGGCAAAGAAGAAATTACCGCCGGTGAAGGATACGGACCGGTCAGCGCCCTGGACAATGCGCTCCGAAAAGCCCTGGGCAAATTCTATCCAGACCTGGATACGATGCGACTGGTCGATTTTAAAGTACGGGTTATCGATGGCAGCCGGGGCACGGCCGCCAAGGTAAGAGTATTAATTGAATCCCGGGATCAAAACGAAATCTGGAGCACAATCGGTGTCTCGGAGGACATCATTGAGGCCAGCTGGCAGGCTTTGGCCGATAGTTTTCAATTCAAGCTTGCCAATGCCCAACGTGTCCAAATTGGAGATCCCATCTATTTGCCGTAAAGGAGAAATCAATTGAAAGCGATGAAAGGAATCATTGCCGCAGGTCAACCGATGGTTGGATGCCTGCGGCCGATGCTCCCGGCGTTACGGTCAAATCATTAAATCGTTAAATAGTTGAAGCGTTGCTGTTAACCCAATGACGAAAACTATTTGACCAATTCACAGATCAACCATTTAACACATGGGAGCCATAACAAATGAACGATCACGTATTGATATTTGACACGACCTTAAGAGATGGCGAGCAGAGTCCGGGAGCCAGCATGAATACGGCCGAAAAATTGCGAATTGCGACCCAATTGGAAAAATTGGGGGTCGATATCTTAGAAGCCGGTTTCCCGGCTGCCTCTGACGGCGATCTGGAAGCGGTATCACGAATTGCCGGTAAGTTGGAAAAAACAGAAGTGGCCGCTCTGGCGCGGACTTCAAAGGACGATATCGACCGGGCCTGGGAGGCCATCCGTCACGCGGCCAAGCCGCGGATACATACCTTCATTGCCACTTCGGACATTCACCTGGAATACAAGCTTAAAATGTCTCGCGATGAAGTCGTCACAGCTGCGGTTGAAGGGGTGAAATATGCCAAAACCCTGACAGATAACGTCGAATTTTCAGCCGAGGATGGCTCGCGTAGCGATCGCGATTTTCTGTGCAACGTATTTGAAGCCGTCATTGAAGCTGGCGCGACAACGGTGAATTTGCCCGATACCGTTGGTTATGCCATCCCCCAGGAATTTTCCGAGATGGTTCGTTATGTTAAAACGCACACACCCAATATCGACAACGCCATACTCAGCGTCCACTGTCACAATGATCTGGGGCTGGCCACCGCCAATACGCTCTCGGCCATTACCGCCGGTGCCCGGCAGGCTGAGGTTACCATCAACGGTATCGGCGAGCGAGCCGGCAACACGTCCCTTGAAGAAGTTGTCATGTCACTGGTCACCCGTAAGAACTCATTAGGGCTGACGACCTCCATTCAAACCGAAAACATTCATCCCACCAGCCGGCTGGTAAGCATGATCACCGGTATTATGGTACAACCCAATAAGGCCATTGTTGGCGCTAACGCATTTGCGCACGAGGCCGGGATCCACCAGGACGGCGTACTGAAAAATCCGATGACCTATGAAATCATGAAGCCGGAAACGATCGGACTGAGTACCAACAAGCTGGTTCTGGGGAAACATTCCGGACGACATGCCCTGCGCTCCCGCTTAAAGAGCATAGGCTATGACTTATCCGATGAAGAAATCAATCTGGTGTTTACGCGCTTTAAGGAGCTTGCAGACAAGAAAAAGCACGTCGTCGATGAAGACCTCGAGGTCATCGTAACCGAGGGCATTTTGAGGACAGCGGATATTTTTAAACTTGAATACCTGCATGTTACGGCCGGTACAACCGTATTACCCATGGCCAGCGTCAAGCTGGACATAAACGGCCGGCCGGTGCAGGGCGCAGGCTACGGAAACGGCCCCATTGATGCAGCTTTTAATGCCATCGGCAAGCTGACCGGAACGGCCTCGGAACTATTGCGCTTTTCGGTCAGCGCCCTGACCGGCGGTACCGATGCCCAGGGGGAAGTAACCGTGCGCCTGCGAGAAAACGGCCTTCTGGCACTGGGCCGTGGCGCAGATCCTGATATTATTACGGCCAGTGCCAAAGCGTATGTCAACGGTTTAAACCGTCTGGAGTATCTGAAAACCCATCCGGTTAAAGAAGCGATCGTTCTGTAAAGACTGGAGCATTGGAGGAATGGAGTATCGGAGTATTGGAAAAAAACCTGATTCAAGCGTGCATATTTCCATTACTCCGGCACTCCACCACTCCATCACTCCAGAGAACCTGGTGTATCTGTTTCCAGAGTCCCGATGATATCGACAACCCTGGAAATTTTCCGTTGTGCCAAAAACATTTCTATCCCGTCGATAATATCGGTTGTCACCTGCGGGTTAATAAAATTGGCGGTGCCAATTTGCACGGCTGATGCCCCGGCAATTAAAAACTCGAGTGCATCTTCTGCGGATATGATGCCGCCGATACCAACAACCGGGATCTCTGTCGCCTGAACCACCTGCCATACCATTCGCAGTGCAATCGGTTTAATGGCCGGGCCCGATAGCCCTCCGGTGATATTGGCAATTTTGGGCCGTCTCGTCTCAAGATCAATGGCCATACCGGTAACGGTGTTGATCAGGGAAAGCGAATCAGCACCCGCTTGTTCTGCCGCTTGTGCGATCAGGGTAATATCGGTCACATTCGGTGACAATTTTACCATAAGATGTTTTGTTGTTTTCGCACGCACCGACTGGACGACACGATGGGCTGATTGCGGGTCGGCGCCAAAAGCAACCCCCCCCGCCTTAACATTCGGGCATGAAATATTGACCTCTACGCCTGCGATTCCCTCCAGCGTATCCAGGCGCCCTGCCAGCTCGGCATACTCCTCGATACAGGTGCCGTAAATATTTGCGAAAATCGGCGGCGACAATGTTTTTAAAAACGGAAGTTTTTGATCCGTGAAAGCATCGATGCCCACATTTTCAAGACCAATGGCATTGAGCATGCCGCAGGGCGTTTCGACAATTCGCGGCGGCGGATTGCCTTTGGTGGGCTGCAATGCAAGCCCTTTTACGATGATGGCACCCAGGCGGTTCAGATCCATCAATCCCTCAAATTCCTGCGCATAACCGA
>JASFIG010000325.1:0-5570 GCA_050122795.1 Desulfobacterales bacterium | reverse complement strand
CAGGGGGGCCGTGTTGGTGATGACGACCGTATCGGCATTGCATTTGTTTAAAGCGCGCAGTGTTTCTGAAGGCTCGAAACCCAGCAGTACATCCGCTTCACCGTCTGAGATAATCGTACTTTCCGCGTCACCAAAAACGACTGCGGACTCAACAACGCCGCCCCGTTGAGCCATACCGTGGATTTCACTCATGCGCACGGGAATATCGGCCAGCAGCGCCGCCTCTCCGAGCACTTTGGATGCCAGCAGGTTCCCCTGGCCGCCAACGGCTACAATAATCAGTCTTGTTGTCTCCATAAGTTCATCCCTGTGAGGTTATTATGGCCAAGTTACCATATATGATTTCAAAATCGATTGTCGGTTAATGAATACCCGCTGGAGTAATGGAGTGCTGGAGCGTTGGAGTACTGAAATTTTTTAACCGGCGAGAGTGCTCCGGTTCATTAATTTACCCATTACTCCATGACTCCAATACGCCACCACTCCAATGTTTATGAAGATTCGACCTTTTCCTTCGACCGAACCGGCACAATGGCTTTTTCCGGGCATATCTGGGCACAGACTGCGCAGCCTGAGCAAAGGTCGGCGTTGATGTGAACGCGTTCACCTTCGAGATAGAACGCCGGACAGGCCAGTTCGTTAACACACTCTCGGTGATCTTTGCATTTTTCATTAATGTAAAAGGGCTTGCCTCTTGCCTTTTTAAGACTCTGGGCATAAAGGGTGCAGGCTTCTTTGGATATGATGACCGATACGCCCTCGTAGTCGATGGCCTCCTTAATTGCTGCAATGCTCTTATTGACGCGGTAGGGTTTGATGACTTCTACACGGGGGACACCAATGGCGCGAACGACATCTTCAATCGATACACGGCCATAGCCTGTCAGGTTGAAGTCTTTCATATTAACGCCCGGATGGGGCTGATGACCGGTCATGGCCGTGGTGCTGTTGTCCAGAACCACCAGCGTAAAGTTATGGTTGTTAAAAACAGCGTTGATGAGGCCGGGGATGCCGGAGTGGAAAAAGGTCGAATCGCCGATAAAAGAAATGACCTTTTTATCCGTTGAAGCTGAAAAACCGCAACCCGTGCCGACCGACGATCCCATACACAACAGAAAATCTGCGGTAGAAAGCGGCGGCAGCACGCCGAGGGTATAACACCCGATGTCTGTGGGATAAATGGTGCCGAGGCCTTCAGCCGCTTTTTTAACCGCATAATAAGTGGCCCGATGGGAACAGCCGGCGCAAAGGGTAGGTGGCCGCTGGGGCACTTCCGGGACATCGGAAAGATCCGGCTTGGATGCAGGTGTATAGGGTATTTCAAAAAATTTGGCGATATTTTCTCTGACCTGGGCCGGGTCGTACTCGTAAAGGCGCGTAAACAGGTCTTTGGCTTTTCCGCGAATCGACAGGGTCAGACCTTCTTCCTGAGCAAAGGCTTTGACCTGCTCTTCCATATAGGGTTCGCCTTCCTCGATGACCATTACTTTTTCACAGGCCTTTAAGAAGGATTTAATTATTTTTTCAGGCATGGGGTGAGAAAACCCAACCCGCAACAACCGGACGTTATCGGCGATATCAAGTTCGTTGATGGCGTCTGATGCGTAGTTGTAGCTGACACCATTGCAAACAATGCCCCATTTGCCATCGCCCTGGATCAGATTATACGGCGAGGCCTCCGAGAGATCCTTGGCTTTTTCAATGTTTTCCAGAAGCTTAACATGCAACCGCCTGGAAACTGCCGGTACGGTGACCAGATTAAAGGGATCTTTTACAAAATCACCTTTGGTTTGGGGCGCTTGAATGTCTCCCAGAGTAACAATGGCGGAGGAATGATTGATACGGGTGGTGGTGCGAAACAGGACCGGTTCCTGCAGCTTTTCAGAAACTTCAAAAGCAGATGAAATCATCTCTTTGGCTTCTTCCACGCTCGACGGCTCCATCAACGGTAGCCCTGACAGCTTGGCATAAAAGCGATTGTCCTGCTCGTTTTGACTGGAAAACATATAAGGGTCATCGGCGGTCAGGACAATCATTCCGCCTTTGACACCCACGTAGGCCAGCGTCATCAGAGCATCTGCGGCGACATTTACACCCACGTGTTTCATAACACACATGCTGCGCACGCCGGAGTTGGCGGCAGCGGCCGCCACTTCCATGGCCACTTTTTCGTTGGTGCTGTATTCAAAATACAGGTCACTTTCCTGGGACATCTGGAAAAATTGCAACGAAATTTCGGAAGAGGGTGTGCCCGGGTAAGTGCTGGCAACTGCAACGCCTGCCTCGAGTGCGCCTCTGGCAATGGCTTCATTGCCCAACAGCAGCATTTTTTGACCTGGGTTTTCGGTAAGTAGTTTGTGCATGGCAACATCCTTTATGATTTTTTTTGGGGCCGAATCGGCCCATTCAATTCAGCTAATTTTTTAGCTATTTTTTAGATTCGTGTCAATTAAATGAGTCGATTTCATTTTTTTGTCGAATCATGCCACTAGCTACATTAAAGCTACATTGTAGATCCTGTCAAGCTAAAAGATTGGAAATGGAGGAAATCTATTTTGTCTTGCAGGGCACTGGTGAAATCGGGGGTGGATGACGAAACGCGCCGGGTTGGAGCGGGGGACGCCACCCGGATCCCCACCGGCTCATTACATCGTCTGTTCAATAAAGGGGATGAGAATCTGGTTATCCTGGTTGTGGCGTCACCGAATTGGTAATTGTTCGTAGTCCGTTGTCTGTTAGCTACTTCTCGAGGATGTATCACCGAATTGGTTTAAACGACGGACAACGGACAACACACAACTGGCAATGCGCGATTCGCGCATCAGGGCTTCTTGCGGGTATAAATCGTTTTATACTTTTGCGGCGAGGCGGCCATGCATTCGGTGCAGCCGGGCTCCTCAGCGGGATCAAAGGGCTCCAGGTGAATCTCCAGACCGATTTCGCGGTAGGTGTCGACCATTTCCGACAGACGGGGCTCGTCATAGGTGGCCTGTCTTTGCCACCCCAGACGCGTCAGCTCCTCTTCCCGCGTCATCCCATCAGACCCCTTTATATTCGGGCTTTTTGCGACCAACGGTTGAAAGTCCCTCCAGCGCATCAGCAGTGCTGAATATGTCATTCAGACGCCCGAGCTCGATTTCCACTGCCTCGGCGACGGGCTTTCCGACCTGCGTATCGATAACTTCATTGGCAATTTTAAGCGCCAGGGGCGCTTTGTAGCCGATGATTTTCGCAGTTTTAGCAGCGAGTTCTTCCGGCACGCCTTCGGGCAGCTGTCCGTTTAGCAGCCGGGATATGTTTTCGGCAGTGCCCATTTCGACCAGCGGGTGAAATTGTTCGGGTATTTCATGCTGGCGGTATTTATCCGGTTTTCCTTCCAAAGCCAGTTCATTTATGGCAGCCGTCACGTCGGCCGGCGCTACCAGACGCGTCACAATCCCGAGGGCGCGGGCATCTTCAGCACTGATGGGAGTGCCGGTAAAGGCATAGTATTTGGCAAGCTCCGGCCCCGTAAAACGAGCCATGCGCAACATGCCGCCCAGACCCGGAAAGATGCCTATACCCGTTTCCGGAAAACCCATGGATCCGGCCGGTGTGGCGATGACCGCCTGGCAGGCCAGCGCGAGCTCACTGCCGCCGCCCAGGGACAGACCGTCGAGCAGTGCAATCGTAAGCTTGTCCGAGTTTTCGATATCGAGCAGCAGCTCGTGTCCCTTGCGGGTGAATTCAGCAATCTGGTCTATTTGGTTCGCTTTGATCCTGTCCACAAAATACTTTATATCCGCCCCGGCCACAAACGCTTTGCCGGCGCCCTGAAATACGATGGTTTTGACAGCGGCGTCTGCTTTGGCTTCTTCAAACCGCTGTCTGAGCTGGGCCACCACGGTTTCGTTTAAGGCGTTCATCGCTTCGGGTCGGTTAATGGTAATATATGCGACCGTACCTTTGACTTCCAGATCCACAAAGTTGAACGCAAACGGTTGGCCGCTTTCAAATTGTTGTGCCAGCACCTGCGGCATCTTGAAATCTGGGTATCTTTGGGTGATGGATTCCACGGCTTTGTAGGTTTTTTGGATGCCGATCTTATTCATGATTTCAAAGGGGCCCATCAGCCAGCGCAGACCGATTTTGGCGCCCCGGTCGGTGTCTTCGATGGAAGCAACACCTTCATCCACCAGCGCCGCCGCTACCCCGAGACATACGCCGTAAAAGCGATCCTTAATGGCTTCGAGTTTGGATTCGTCAACATCGCCGCTGAGATCCCAGTTCTCGTTTTTATCCTTCTGGGTTTTTAAAATCTCGGCGGTGGCGTAAAAGGGCCCCAGTTCATTTCCTAAAGTGGTCGAGGCGTGCACGGCAATGGGGATGCCGGTCACATTCATGAGCTCAAAAGGCCCCATACCGATTTTAAATGCCTGCTTGGCAGCTTCTTCAATGGTGGGAATAGCGGCCACGCCTTCTTCCAGCATGCGGGCGGCTTCGTTTAAAAAGGGCACAAAAAAGCGGTTGACGGCAAAGCCGGGCGCATCTTTGACGACGATGGCGGTTTTACCGTGAAGCCTGGCTGCCAAGAGCGATTTTTCCACTGTTTCGGCACTGGTTTTTGCATGCGGAATCACTTCCAGCAGGCGATTTTTAGCCGGGTGGAAAAAATAATGCAATCCCACAAAGCGATCCGGTCGAGCGGTTTTATCGGCAAATTCGTGAACGTAAAAACTGGACGTGTTGGTGGCCAGAATGGTCTTATCAGAGCAAATACGGTCCAGCTTTTCGAAAAGATCATGCTTGACCTGTTTGTCTTCAAACACAGCTTCGATAACCAGATCGGCATCGGCTACCATTTCAAAATCACAGGTGCCGATGATGCGTGAAAGAACATCGTGCAGCTGCTCTGAGTTGAGAATTTTGCGTTCGACTGCTTCTCTGAGGGTTTGTCGGATCGTATTAATGCCGCGTTCGACAAATTCCTCTTTTATATCGACCATAACGACATTGATGCCTTCCTGGGCAATTTTTTGAGTAATACCGCTACCCATATTACCCGCACCGATAACCGCGATTTTTCTTATTTGTGACATGGAATCCTCCGGATGCATTGAATATTCAATCTTCAATTTTCAATATCACTTGTTCTTCCAAACCGGCTTGCGCTTTTCTTCGAAGCTTTGGATACCTTCGAGCACATCTTCGGTTTTCATCAGGGTATTTAAAAAAAGATCGCTGACACTTTCGATGGCCTGCGGCAACGGCAAACCCAGGTGCTTTTTGACCGCTTGCTTATTCAAACGAATGATCAGGGGGCTGTTGTATTGAATTTCCTTGACGAGCTTATCGGTGGCATCTGTTAGCTGATCGTCGGCGACAGCATAAGAGACCATGCCCATCCGCCGGGCATCTTCGGCGCTATAGCGTTTTCCGGTAGTGCAGATTTCAATAGCCTTGGCCGGCCCCACCAGATGGGGCAAGCGAACGGCCGCATAGGGCGGTAAAAAGGCCAGCTTGATTTCCGGCTGGCCGAACATCGCACTCTCGGCGGCCACGATGATATCAGAGGCAATGGCAAGCTCCAT
>JASFIG010000324.1:0-5586 GCA_050122795.1 Desulfobacterales bacterium | reverse complement strand
TAAGACCTGCGGAATTAAGAATGAAATCCGGGGAGGGTTTTACAATTAAAACAGGTCATGGAGCGATCCGTTTTCCAGGCAGAGCTTGATTTGAGTCCCATCGGCGTCTTCTTCGAGGATGATATTTCCCGGTGAATCTTCCAGGATGATCGGCTCGTTGGTAATCGGATTTTTAATATCACTCTTTTTTAGAATTTTAGAGAGCTCTGCGCCGGTTTCAAAGGTATTTTCCGGGTAACTAAATAGATCGGCAAGCTGGCCCATTAAATGATCGGGCCAATTTCTGTGAATTGTGTGCACTTCGGGCGTTTTGCCGATGGCGGCATAGGTCAGTGAAAAACCTGAGGCACACGCAATAACGCTGATGATGAAAAGACTTCCCAGCGTGAATCTGTATTTTCGGGCTCTGGTCAGGCGGTAAAGGAAAGTTAAAACCGGCAGCCCAAAAATGATAACCCGTGCGGCATTATCGATGGATTCTTTCAACCGGGCTGCGGCAGTGTAGATCTGTTTTCGATAATAGTGGGGCGTTTCAAATCTAAAAAACATATCATCCCGCATATCGCTGCCTGAAATCTTGCCTGCAAATTTTGTGACTACACAGCCGGACCACATGACCTTTTTGGCATCGGCATGCGCGATCTCTCCCCCCGGCCCATGGATCTTGCTGGGCACAAATCCCTTTTCGGTGTCAGATGAGTGGCGTGCATAAAATTTATTGTAATTGAAATAATCGCAATATTCTTTTTGAATAGTGTAGTTCACCGGAACGGCTTGCTTATCGGCAATCACAAATATTTCCAGATGGACGTTGGTGTCCGGCAGAGCCGTGAGTTGCATGGGATACACGGGATTGTCGGTTTCAAACTCCAGCAGCACCGGATGGGGTGTGGATGCGCCGTCCCCGGTGGTTTGAAGCTTGGCCACAACAAAATACCAGCCGTCCTCTATATAATGATCAATGATCGGCAGGGCTCTTTCGGGCAGGGTGCTGAAGCGGCTGTCTTTCAACCACTGGTCAAATTCCAGACTGTTTCGGGCGTCCAATACGAAGACTTCGTAGTTTCCAACTGTTTCCCTGTGTTTGATTTCAACCAGCGAATCGACTATGGACCCGGGTGGGGAGGCGGCCCTATAACTGATAAACATCGGGAATCCGATAACGAACAGGAAAAACACCAGCAGGAATCCAAATACGCCTTTTTTACCCCACAAAACAACAGCGAAGCAGCCGATGGCGACCAAAATGGCAAAAAATACACTCATGGGTAAGCCGTACAAGCCCCGGTCCAGCCTGGCATGGTTGATTTTGGGCCCGATCTGCGCAGAAAGCGTTTTTAAAAGCCCGGGGGACACTTTTTCAAACCGCAGGGGCTCGCCTGGAACCGGTATGATCCATCCGAAATGTTTGCCGCTGCCGCTTAGCGTGGATTCAATGATAAGGGTTTCGGTGCCCTCCCGGTATTTGACCACTGCGCGCTGAATCGGGATATCCGGTAAATTTTCTCTGACTTCCGGGATAAAGAACCCATCGGCCAGGGCAAAATCACAGATGCCGGTCGCAAACACAAAAACCAGGGCGAATGGTACGGTTATCAACTTCATGATCCTGTCCTATCTTCGGATGGCCGGGAGACAATCACTACCCCGGACCACTTCTTTTCAAATTCTTCCCACGTCCAGTACTTGCGTCCAAATGAAAGTGGATCGCCCACAACCAGGGCGCTGCAGGTCGTCTGCAAAACACAGATCATGTGATTTTCCAGCGAAGAGAATTTGATTCCCACCAGAAAAGGCCCGGGCAGATTGCGCAGATCTTTTAAATCAGGCGCCATCACCGCAATATGCGCCGGGCGCCCCTGCCGGCCGAGTTTTGTTTTGAGCCCGTAGGCAGCTTGATGCGGCGACAACCCTTTGCGGGGGGCGGTCATGGATAAACGGGCCATCTCCCCCTCGGTGGTCTGGACGCCCATCGTATTGAGCAGGGTCACCATGGAAGCCGCCCCGCAGGTCTCGGGCGAGGTCTGATGACAGACGCCATCAACCATTTTACCCTCATAGGCATATATGTCCGGTCGGCCAAGGTGCCAGGATGTCTGCTGGACAACGACCACGACCATCACAGCGACGGCAATTAAAACGGCTCTGCGATTGCGGGCCGGAACCAGGTGGCCGGCACAGGCAAAGAAGAGAACCGCAAATGGCAGCCAGAATTCGGACTGGATGAGCGGGTAGAGGCTGACGGGCATGATGCGCGCCTCAAGAAGCGGGAAAAAAGAGAAAAGCATTTTCATCATGATCGGAATGAGCGCCAGAACGGCAGCGACGATCACCTTTGTGCGGTGCCTGTTAGATACAGGCAAAAAGGCGACGCCGGCGGCAGCCAGAGCAAGGCTGGAGAAAATATAAAAAATGTGAGGTCTCATGCGGTGATCATGCCTTTCGGTTGCTCTCAAACGCGCGATTATATAATTTTAACATATTTCCTGAATCTTGCATGAAAATTAATGCGAAGTTGAGATTGTCTTTTCACCGCTTTACCAAATACTTTCTTGAATGACGGAATGGCGGCATAAGTGTTGTAGCAAAAAAACGTTCCGCAATCGGAACGTTTTTTTGACAACCACTATAATTCGTTGATTGGTTCAATGCAAAAAAATCAGGACTTCGTGATGAGGAACCGCCTTCGCCCATTGGCTACGGCGCGGCAGGCACACACAAACAAGTTAAAGATAGGAAACTAACGGCGCACGGCATACGGCGCAGGGCTCAAGGTTGTCGGTAGATCCGCCGTTCTTTAGGAGCAAAAGAAGGATGATCTTGCGACTGCAGGTGTTATGTTTGATCCGAAACCTGATCTATCCAGTCAGCCGCAAATGCTGCAATTTCTTCCCAACCCGGCTCGGCGACGACCCAGTGGGCGTGATTTTCAAATTCTTTGTAAGTTGAGACCGCTTTATATTTGGCGGCAACTTTTCGAACCACGGAAGCAGGCGTTATTCTGTCTTCAGCTCCGGCAATGACCAGAACCGGGCAGGTGACACTGGATGGATCCACTTTTGATCCCCCCTTGAAATCCAACAGCCAGAAGCCGATTTCAGAGGCCGCCCGTCCGGATTCGTATACGCATCTGTCATAAACCGCTTTTTGTTCTTCTACCGGGAGAAGATGCAGCATGGAATATACCGCGGCTTCAAACGGTAATCGATTGGGTTTATGCCAGAACCCCCACTTCGTGAGCACGCTCCAGAAGCTTTTGATAACCGAATACTTCAAGGCATTTATTCCGCTCGGGGACGCAGGCGTCAGCAAAACAAGGCCTTTGGCCAATCCGCGGGACCCTAAAATCTGGGCAAGCAGCCCCCCCATGGAATGACCCATCAGGAATGGTTGTTGATCCAGGTTGCGGATATAATCTTCAAGGTCGCCTGCATAGTCCTGGAGACCGATCGTGCCCAGCCCTGGATCCGGCTCGTCGTCTGGATCCATGTCATGATAGCGAAGGGTCGGTGTATGACATTTAAAGCCCCTTTGTTCCAGAAAATTTTTATAATTTTCCCAGTACCAACTGCCGCCATACATCCCGTGAATCATCACAATGGTTTCAGCCATAATCGTCCTCCTCGCCCGGGGGGCAAATAAAATGATTTCAGCAAACCAGGGCACTGAATACAGGCGGCCCGTACCAAAAGCGCATGGGAAACAGCGGGACGCCCATAAAATTATAAGTTTGTAAATGTCGACAGATTTTTTACTATCCACATATTACACGAATTTCCACAGATTTCTTTGAAACATCAGGTCAAATGGTTAATTCGTTGATTCGTTCAATGGATAAAAAACCAGGACCCGGCTCGGTTCTGACGAACTTGCGTCTTCGCATCAGCATGCTTGAGGCTTCGCGCCTGGGGCTACGCCTAGCGGCTTCGACCCCCCACACGTCGACCCCACAAGACGCCGCGACAAGATGCCGTGGCACGCCCGTCTTCGCTCTTTCAAGCTGCGCCGCGGCAAGCCTCAATTAAATCAGTTACCCTCAATGCAATCAATATATTAAACGGGCAGACAGGGTTGGGCGCCAACAGTGCCGGCTGCTTATGCAGGAAACAATACGTCGTCATGTCGCTAAGGGATCAATTCATACCCCATGCAGGCTGGTTGAAGTGGTATCAATCTGGACAGCAAAGCAGAGACATAATCCAAATTGGCCTCTTGATGGCAATATCGCAGGTTTCGTAATTCATTTAATTCGTCCGGAATACCCGCTTTTCGTCCGGAACACCCGCTTTGCGCAGTGCCTTCATCATGCGTTTTCTGTCCGTACGCTTTGTTACCGGTCCTTTTGCCAGCTTAGATGCTGTAAGATTTGGTTTTCAGCTCGTAACTTCGACATCAGCTTTACGAGCCCCTGCCGCGATCGGCGGTCACACGATTTAAATAGACTTTAGCAAAATTCGGATTTGTCTCTATGGCCCGGCTGTAGTCAGAAACAGCTTTGTTATTGAAACCTTTTTTAGTAGCTGTTTCCACTATATAAATCAGAATATTCTATTCTATCTTTTTCATTATAAATGTTCCATCCGATCTGCCTCTGGCATGTATAATAATTTTCCAGATTCCTGATCCCTGAGAATCTGATAATGTTCCACTAAAATTTCCATTTGAACCCGATGGCCCTTCAGCCATATCGGACAAACCTGAAAAGCTAGCTTTTATTGATTGATTTTCGATCGTCCCACTTAATTTATAGTCAGCCTCACCAATGCCCCATCTATAATCTTTTATCGTTCCATAGAGTCTTCCGGAGATGGAATACTTTGCGGTCCCTATTTTTTTTTTCTCAAGCCTCATTTGTAGTTTTCCTTCTGTGTTTCCTGATAACTCGATTTCCCAAATTTCGGTATCCGAATCCCTATTATTAGAAAGTGAATCAGATCGACAAGCTTGAAAAAAAGCCCAAGTAAAAACTATAATTATCAACAAATTAAGGTTTAAAGCCAGAGACGTTTTTCTGTTAGATATTGATCTTATCATATGTCCCCCCTTCAAAATTTGTAGAACGACTGGCGTTGAAGAAAAAATTTACGAACTTTGGTGTAAGCGGCCTTTTCCATGAGCTAAATCTAAACCGTAGAGGCCGAGATTTTTGAAAAATTTAAAATTGAAGCAAGGGCATATACGACAGTACAGATTTTTTGCCAATAGCACAACATCACAAAAACATCATGAATGTTGGAGCGGTCGCAACTTTTGAAAGGCAGATTTTACACCCGGCAAATTGTAAATTGGGGTCGCCCACGCTAACCATATGACATCATTAGAAAAAGACCTTAAAATTAAGTCATTTTAGGCCTTAAACGACCTATTTTGGGGTCAAAATGGCCACTCTAAGCCCTGGTTAAGCTATTTTTTAAGCTCTTTTTCGAAATTATGAATTACTTACCAAGGCCCGACCCCACACAGCACGCATTTTAATTCACAATTCAAGATTTGACCCTCAGTACTACAAATCAATCGAATTTTGGGCTTTGATTTTTATGACCGAGCCATTTGGGCAGATCATCATTTATATCTATAACCCGCATA